>JBFHEQ010000168.1:0-7286 GCA_041584075.1 Hydrogenophaga sp. | reverse complement strand
GCAACCGGGCAGCGACGTTGCCGTGGCGTGCGCGCCCGACGAGGCAGGCGTCCTGCGCCGTCAACCGGTGTTTGCCCTGATCCAGGTCAAGCTTGCCGACCGACTGACCGCTTACATTCGGGGCGGAGGGCGCAAAGTGGGTCACTGGATGTCGGAGCAGCATGTGGTTGACGTGCCTTTCGACCGCCCCGGCGATGACCCTGGCGCCTTTGTGAACCTCAATACCCTCGACAGCTTGCACGCGATGGCGTCGCACAACGCCCCCCATTGGCCATGAGCAACGTCCCCCCTCCACCTGAAACAGACCTGAGCGTTGATGAAGTCCTGCAACGCATCGCTCAGCAGGTTCGCCCCATCACGGGCGCGGAATCGGTGGACATCACCCAGGCACTGGACCGGGTGCTGGCCAGGGACGTGATCTCCCCCGTGAGCGTGCCGCCGCACGACAATTCGGCCATGGACGGTTACGCCTTTGACGGCCATGCCCTCGCTTCTGGCGGCCTTTTGAACCTCACCGTGATGGGCACAGCGCTTGCCGGCAAAGCCTGGACCCAGGCGTTGCAGCCGGGGGCGTGCGTGAAAATCATGACCGGTGCCATCATGCCACCCGGCCTGGACACCGTGGTGCCGCTGGAGCTCACACAGCGAACGGGCGACACGGTAAGCCTGTCATGCGCCGACTTGAAGCCTGGCGCCAACCGACGCCGGCTTGGGGAAGACCTCATGGCTGGCGCACCGGCCCTCCTGGCTGGGCAGCGGCTGACACCCGCTGCGTTGGGCTTGCTGGCAAGCCTGGGGCTGAAAGCCCTGCCGGTGGTCCGCCGCCTGCGCGTGGCCTACTTCTCCACGGGAGACGAAATCCTCAGCCCGGGCGAAGCGCCGCGCGAAGGCGCGGTGTACGACAGCAACCGCTTCACCCTCACCGGCTTGCTGGTGCGCATGGGCATCGAGGTGGTGGACATGGGTGTGGTGCCCGATCGGCCAGACACCCTGCGTGCCGCCTTCGAGCGGGCCGGTCGGGAGGCCGACGCGGTGCTGACCAGCGGCGGCGTGAGCATGGGCGATGCCGACCACACCCGGGCCATCATCCAGCAACTGGGTCAGGTCGATTTCTGGCGCATCGCCATGCGCCCCGGCCGCCCGATGGCGTTTGGTCGGCTGAATGCCGTGGCCGGTGCAGAAGGGGGTTGGTTGTTTGGCCTGCCCGGCAATCCGGTGGCGGCCATGGTCACCTTCCTGGTGCTGGTGCGCCCGGCGTTGCAACGCCTGATGGGATGCACCGCGAAGCCACCGGTGCTGTTGAAAGCCCGCTGCACCGAAGCGCTGCGCAAACGCCCTGGTCGTTCAGAATTCCAGCGTGGCATCGTGGGCCTGAACGACACAGGAGGGCTGTGCGTGCGCACCACCGGACCGCAAGGGTCAGGGGTGCTCAGCTCCATGGTGCAGGGCAACGGCCTGATCGTGCTGCACCACGACCAGGGATCGGTTGCCGCTGGTGACGAAGTCGATGTGATGATGTTTGACGGCGCGGTTTAACGCGATCGCATCCTGCACCCTTCGCCCGCATCAATCAGATAGGCACGCCCCGGTTGGCCAGGGCGTCGGCGCGTTCGTTGCCCGGGTCGCCCGCGTGGCCCTTGACCCAGTGCCATGAAATTTTGTGATGGCCACCGTGCACCAGGGCGTCGAGCTTTTGCCAGAGATCGGCGTTCTTCACCGGCTGTTTGGCCGCGGTCTTCCAGCCCTTGGCCTTCCAGCCATGGATCCATTCCGTGATGCCTTTGCGCACATATTCGCTGTCGAGATAAAGCGCCACTTCGCAAGGTCGCGTCAGGGCGGCCAGAGCCTCGATCACCGCAGTGAGTTCCATGCGGTTGTTGGTGGTTTCGCGCTCACCACCCCACATCTCTTTTTCGTGTCCGCCAGACTTCAGAAACACGCCCCAGCCGCCCGGGCCGGGGTTGCCCTTGCAGGCGCCATCGGTGTAAATCACCACTTGGTTCAAATCAGGTTCTCCAGAAACATGGGTTGGTTGCACGGCTCGCCCCATGAGCCTCAGCGGCGGTTGGCCACCGAGACCGGGGCAGCAGCGGTCGAGCGCCTGGGTTTCCAGGCCGGGCCCAACATGCGCATGCCCCGCACGCGTTTCACCGCCACCACAAAATAGACCGCACCAAAAATCGGCCACCAACGGTGACCCACACGATCCATCCAGGCGGTGCGATTCAACCACTTCTCGGTTTGCACCGCTGGCCGGTAGCAGCCAAAGCGCCCCGACTCTACTTCAAAACTCAGCAACTTCAGCCAGTCGCGCATGCGTCCCGGGCCGATGAATTCGCCGGCTTCGGGCAGGTACAGGCGTGAATGGCCAGCATCCCCGGGCAGCAACTTGTCCACCAGGCGTCCATAACTCTGACGCAAACCCCACCAACTGTTGGGATTGAAGCCTGAAATCACCACCCGCCCTTCGGGCACCAGGACCCGCTCGACTTCACGCAAGACATGGTGGGGATCGGCACTGAGCTCCAGCGTGTGTGGCAGGACCACCAGATCCAGGGAAGCCGGCGGAAAGGGCAAAGCTGCCGCATTGGTGATCAATGCCGCGCGCGGCCAGACCATGCCGGCAACATCGCCGTTGTTCGGCCCGGACAGGGCCGATGCCGGCGCCTCTTCGGGCAAAGCCAGCCACCGGTGTGGCATGCGGTTGGTTTTCAGGGTCTGCAGCTCGGCCAATCCCAGTTGCAGCGCGTTGTAGCCGAACAAATCTGCAACCGCGAGGTCGAATTGTTCACGCTCCCAGTTCAGGAGATACTGGCCCGCAGGTGTCTGAAACCATTCTGTCAAACTTATAATGGACTGATGCATGGTGTGGTGAGTTGGGCTGGAGCAACAGGACATGCCGGAACGGTCGCAGCGCACGACATACTCTACACGCACCACCCGATAACCAGTTCGGGCTACACCCGCATGACACTACATCCCGTACCGGCGTTCAGCGACAACTACATCTGGGTCCTGCACGATGAGCGCAACGCTCTGGTCGTCGACCCTGGCGAGGCGACCGGTGTGACCCACTATCTGGAGCAGGCCGGCCTCGCTCTCGACACCATCCTCATCACCCACCACCACCCCGACCATGTCGGTGGAGTCGCCGAATTGCGGGAGCGCACCGGCGCCCGCGTCATCGGACCGGCACGCGAGCGCTTGCCCGAACCCGTGCAACGGGTTCAGGAGGGCGACACGGTCGAGGCCCTGGGCTGCCAGTTCGGTGTGATGGATGTCCCGGGCCACACGGCGGGACATATTGCGTTCTTTTCGCCCGACGTTGACGCTCAGCCCCTGCTGTTTTGTGGCGATACCCTGTTTTCAGCCGGTTGCGGGCGCCTGTTCGAAGGCACGCCTGCTCAAATGCACAACTCGCTCAGTCGCTTGGCCGCCTTGCCGGGCGACACCCGCGTGTGCTGCACCCACGAATACACGCTGTCCAACCTGCGTTTCGCGCTGGCGGTCGAGCCCGACAACACGGCGTTGCAAAACCATGCTGAGCGTTGCCGTGATTTGCGCCAGCGGAACCTTCCGACATTGCCGAGTTCCATTCAACTGGAACAGACGATCAATCCATTTCTTCGGGCCCACCTGCCGAGCGTTGCGCAAGGGGCCCGTCGACACCAACCCTACCCCACCAGCGATGACCCAGTGGCCGTGCTGACGGCCCTGCGAGCCTGGAAAGACGTTTTCTGATGAATGCCCACTTTGACCCTATTCTTGCAACCCGAGCGGCGATGACGCCATCGCTGTCGCAGCGCCGAGGACTCGGTGCGTTGACCCTGGGCCTGGTCCTGTTCGTGGCCGGTTGCGCGGGCGTTCAAGCCCCGGCCCCCACCCAGGCAGCGTCCTCGGCACAGACCCCCACCCCGGCAGCTCAGGCAGCGACCACCCCGTTGACCGCTCCGACGCCGCGCCTGACACCCGTGATTCCCGCCGGCCCTCTGAGCGCCATCGGCACCGAGACAGCGTCCGTCGCGCCGGTAGCGACCCTCTCGACCCCGACCGATATCTGGGACCGGATCCGGCGCGGGTTCGCCATGCAGGACCTCGACAACGACATGGTGAGGGATCGGGAGCAGTGGTATGCCAGCCGCCCGGACTACATGCAACGCATGACCGAGCGGTCCAGCCGCTATTTGTTTCACATCGTCGAAGAGATCGAGCGCCGTCGCATCCCGATGGAACTCGCCTTGTTGCCCTTCATTGAGAGCGCCTTCAACCCTCAGGCCGTATCCAGCGCACGCGCTGCGGGCATGTGGCAGTTCATGCCGGCCACGGGCCAGTCATTTGACCTGAAGCAGAATGTTTTCCGTGACGACCGCCGCGACGTGCTGGCATCGACCACGGCGGCCCTTGACTACCTGGAGCAGTTGTATGCCCGGTTTGGTGACTGGCACCTTGCCCTCGCCGCTTACAACTGGGGCCAGGGCAACGTCAATCGGGCCATCACCCGCAACCAGCGCGCCGGGCTGCCCGCCGGTTACACCGACATCGAGATGCCGCTGGAAACCCGCATGTACGTGCCCAAGCTGCAGGCGGTCAAAAACATCCTGGCCCGCCCCGAGGCGTTCGGCGCCCAGCTGCCCGACATCGGCAACCACCCGTTCTTCGACACCCTCACGCTCACCAACGACATCGACGTCAGCCTGATCACCAGCCTCTCAGGGGTCAGTGAGGCCGATTTCCGGGTGCTCAATCCTTCCATCAAGCAGCCCATCGTGATGGCCGCAGGCACCCCCCAGATCCTGCTGCCCTGGGACAACGCCGGCGTGTTCGAGCAACGCCTGGCCGCCCACAAAGGCCCGCTGGCCACCTGGACCGCCTGGGTCGTCCCCACCACCATGTCCATCGGGCAGGCGGCTGAGCGCACCTCGATGAGCGAAGACGAGTTGCGGCGCGTCAACAACATCCCGCCGCGCATGCGCGTGAAGGCGGGCTCCAGCCTGCTGGTCCGCCGCAGCGGCCACCGGGACAACGATGTGAGCGAGTTCGTGGCCGACCACGCGCAACTGAGCTTGCAACCTGAAGTCACCCTCAAACGCACCACCGTCAGGGTCCGCAAAGGCGACACCCTGGATCGTCTGGCGGCGCGCTATGGGGTCAGCGCCTCCAATGTTGCGAGCTGGAACAAGCTCTCATCCAAGGCCCGACTGAAGACCGGTCAGCGACTCACACTGGTGTTGCCACGCAACGTCAGCAGCAAGTCGGTAGCCCGTTCTTCATCGAGCAAAAAATCCAAAACCGTGGCCAGCCGCAAAAAAAGCACCGCTGGCAAATCGGCGACCAAAAGCAAGACCCGCTCGGTGGCGACCAAGAGCAAAAAAACCAGCGGCAGCAGCAGCAAGGTGGCGCGCAAGAACTGACACTCAGGCGCGCAAGCGCGCCTTGGCTTTCAGCGCAAACCGGTTGGTGTAGGTATTGGCCATGTCTTCACTGGACATCGCCGATGCCGCATGGAGGCGAGTCAGCATCTTTGCCGCAACAGCAGGCCCTTCTTCGGGCATGAGACCGTCTGGTGACCAGGCTTCACGTGAGCGGTTGAACGCAGACAGATACAGGGCCCTGTCTCCCCCGAAAAAGTAGTTCTCTGGCACCACGCTGATCAGATCGGAGGGGCCCGCCGTTTGGAGCCACTTCAACGCTTTGACCATGGCGTTGGCCAGCGCTTGTGCTTCGTCTGTATGGCGGTCAATCCAGTCCCGTTTGGCGGTGATGCAACCAGCAGGCAAGATCCCCCCAAACAGGTCAGCACTGCCGCGCAGGGTCCGCGTATCGACCAGTATCTTGAGCTCGCCCCACTGCTCCAACTGTGTGATGACCGGGTCTGGATAACACAGGACGTTCACCTCGCCGCTGCGAAAGGCCGCCAGTGCGTCACCGGTGGACGGCAGCTCCCGGAACGTGACGTCGCTGTCAGCCAGTCGAGCCTTGGCCAGCACCAACCGAGCGATGCGGTGGCTCGCCGTGCCCAGCTGAACCACCCCGATGCGCTGTCCACGCAGCTCGCGCCAGTGGCGAAACCGGCTGCCCTCCTGGCGGGACATGCCCAGCACGATCTGGGGTGCCCTTCCCTGCAAGACCAGGGATTGCAAGGAGTGACCCAGGCGGTCGAGCACGATGTTGGTGCTGAACGCACCGCTCAGCACCTGCACGGAACCGTCCACCAGGGCTTGTACCGCCAGCGAAGGCGTCTTGAACTCCCGCACCTGCAAATGGAGGCCTTCGGCCTGAAAATAGCCCAGGCGCTCAGCAATGGTCAGCGGCAGGTAACAAAACGAGGCCTTGTGATCGACCCCCATTTGCAACACCGGCGTTGACCGTGAAGAACGGTCGGTCTGCGCGCTGGCACTGGCCCAGGTTCCCCCGAGCCAAGCCATGGCAGACGCCCGAGCCCACTCCCGGCGGTTCCACATGACACATCCTCTCTGATTGTTCAAACTGTGCTGAACACAGCTTAAACAACAGTGCCTGGATCGCGCATCGGGTCGAGTCCCGAGCGGGTTTCCACCGATGGGTTTGTCACATTTTGCGACACCCTTGGACAAGAGGTGATGCGGCCCGCGTCAAGGCCAGGGTCGGGGCCGGGATCAAGCGAACAGGATGGCCAGGTTCACCAGCAAACCCAACCCCCAGACCATGCTGCGTGCATTGGCCTGGTCTGCCAGATACAGCAGGATGTAGAGCATGCGCAGAAAAACAAAAATCAGCGCCAGCATGTCGATACGGCCCTGAGCGGCACCATGCTGGTGAGCGATGATCACCGCCGCCATGAAAAACGGCAGCACTTCAAAGCTGTTGGCCTGGGCGGCATTGGCTCGGGCGCGCCAATCCGTTTGCCGAGCCAGCCACGCCCTGGGGTTGTGGTTGTCAAAACCGCCATCACGGCGAGAGCGCCCGATCTGACCCCACTTGGCCACACCGGCGCAACCGATCGGCAACAGCGCCGCCACCACAACGGCCCAATACGCCATGGTCAAACCTGCGTAGGTCATTTCAGCCTTTCATTGTGTCGAGTTGCTGGAGGTCAACTCTCAGCGGCGGTCCACCAGCGCATGGGCGATGGTGCCCAGATCCACGTACTCCAGTTCGCTGCCCACGGGCACACCTCTGGCCAGCCGGGTCACGGCCACCGATCTTGCCTTGAGGCCCTGCGCAATCACATGGGCCGTGGTTTCGCCTTCGGCCGTGAAGTTGGTCGCCAGAATCACTTCTTTCACCTCGCGCTCACCATCGACCAG
>JBFHEQ010000167.1:0-7301 GCA_041584075.1 Hydrogenophaga sp. | reverse complement strand
GGGGCTCGGCCCCCTGTCGACCATTGCCATGTTGCTGCCCAGTGTCTACGCCCTGGACGCGACCCCGGCACTGATCATGCTGTCCGGCATCTACTACGGGGCACAGTACGGTGGCTCGACCACGGCCATCCTGATCAACCTGCCCGGCGAAACCTCGTCGGTGGTCACGGCCATCGACGGTTACCAGATGGCGCGAAAAGGGCGCGCCGGGGCAGCCTTGGCCGCGGCCGGTCTGGGTTCTTTCTTTGCGGGCTGTGTGGCCACCCTGGTGATCGCCGCCTTCGCCCCGCCGCTGATCGAGCTGGCCTTCAAGTTTGGACCCGCCGAGTACTTCTCATTGATGGTGTTGGGCCTGGTGGGGGCGGTGGTGCTGGCCTCTGGCTCCCTGCTGAAAGCCATCGCCATGATTCTGCTGGGCTTGTTGCTGGGGCAGATCAACACCGATGTGATGTCGGGTGTCGCGCGCTACAGCTTCGACATTCCCGAGCTGACCGATGGCCTGGACTTTGTGGCCATTGCCATGGGGGTGTTCGGGTTCGCCGAAATCATCCGCAACCTGGGTCAGCCGGCCGAGCAGCGCGAGGTGTTCACCAAAGACGTCAAAGGGCTGTGGCCTACCAAGGAAGACTTCAAGGAGGCCTTTCCCTCGGTACTTCGAGGCACCACCCTGGGCTCGGTGCTGGGCGTGCTGCCCGGCGGTGGCGCCTTGCTCTCTTCGTTTGCCAGCTACACGCTGGAGAAGAAGCTGGTGCGCAATCCGCGGGTGCCGTTTGGTCAAGGCGCCATCCAGGGCGTGGCGGGCCCGGAAAGCGCGAACAACGCAGGTTCACAGACCTCGTTCATTCCCATGTTGACGCTGGGCATCCCATCGAATGCCGTCATGGCCTTGATGATCGGTGCCATGACCATCAAGGGCATCCAGCCCGGCCCCCAGGTGATGACGAGCAATCCCGAGCTGTTCTGGGGCCTGATCGCGTCCATGTGGATCGGCAACGCCATGCTGATCGTCTTGAACCTGCCCCTGATCGGTGTCTGGATCAAGCTGCTGACCGTGCCCTACCGCTTCCTGTTTCCGGCGATTGTGGTGTTTTGCTCGATCGGCCTGTACACCTTGAACAACAACAACTGGGACGTTTTTGTCGCCGCCGGCTTTGCACTGATCGGCTTCATCTTCTACAAGCTGGACTGCGAGCCGGCCCCCCTGCTGCTGGGCTTCATTCTGGGGCCGATGATGGAAGAGAACCTGCGCCGGGCCCTGCTGCTCGCCCGGGGCGACTGGACCACCTTCGCCGAGCGGCCGATCTCCCTGGGACTGCTTCTGGCCGCCGTGGCCCTGGTGGCCCTGGTGTCCATGCCGTCGATCAAGCGCAAGCGGGAAGAGGCGTTTGCCGAAGAAGATTGAGAGAGTGGGTGGTGTTGGAGGGTTGGCGACACAGCGTTGCGCCAACCCTTCTTTTTTTTGGACAGTGCGCGCTGGCGAGCCTGCACCGACTTGACGGTGCGGAGCGGGTCAGAGCATGGGGTCGACAGGACGGGGCGCCTGGCCTGGCTGTGGTCCCGTGCCTCCTTGGGGTGGGGGCCCACGGCGGGCGCGCTCGGACAGCTTCACGGCGCCTTTCACGCAACGCTGGAAGTAGGGATAGCTGTCGGTCGCAAAGTAGTGGTAAATGCCTTGTGGGAACTCGGGTGTCACCCCGGTTCTGCCGTTGCATTCGTCAAGATCACCCAGCCCTTCGACGTACTCATAGTCTTGCGAAAAAGTACCCATGGGGTAGGTCGAGACGGGAGGGCGTGATGCCCCGCCTTGCATCTTGAGGCGGTAGCTGCCCTGCATGGCGCGGGTGGGTGACGTGGCGTCGGTGGCGCTGTCGTGGCCCCAGCGTGCGTAGATCGGGAAGCCGTCGGCGGCCCAGCCGATCAGTGTCATGGCCTGCCCCTTGTTTTGCAGCGCGAGGAAACCTTCGGGGATGCCGTGGTAGTGGTACTCGCCGTTGGGTTGTACGTGGGCGTTGTTGTTGTCCGTGCCAAACCGGAACGGGGTGAACCCTCCCAGTGCTTCCAGGCGCCACTGGCCCATGGGACGACCCTCCGAGCATTCGGAGCCGCTGTCGTTGCAGCCGCCATTGGTGCCCGCATCGATCTTGACGCCGTTGAGCACAAAGCCGATGACGCCCCTGGGACCGCCCATTTGCGTGGCTGCGGCGGTTTTCACGGGCGCCAGCGTGACGCGGGCCTGGATGTCCTGAGCGCTGATGGTGTTGGGGTTGTTCACGTTGGGGAAGGTGCCCACAGCGTGATCGGGCAAGCCATTGGCGCTCAGGCGGCGTTCTGATGTGGTACAGGACCAGCGGGCCTCGCTGGTGGCACGGATCGAGGGCGAGTCGTTCTGCACACGCTGGTTCCATTCACAGGCCACACCGGCCGTGGAGGTCGTGGGGGTGTTGGGGGCAGCTTCCTGGCCACTGCGGTTCACGCAGGCGGCCAGCAGCAGAACGCTGCCACCCAGGGCCAGCTTTTGCAGGGGGGTATTCAACATCGTGTGCTTTCTGTTCTTGAGGGAGGTACAGGAGGATGGGGTGGGGCGAAAGCTTTTCGCCCGCCACAGAGGTGCGGGCCTCAGCTCAGGGTGGTGATGCGCTCGAAGAACCAGGCCGCGCCCACCAGGGCCGCGGCGAAAGCCGTCAGGCGCTGCAGCGGGACGATGCGCCCGGCGCCGCCCGAGCGCTGCCAGGCCCAGAGCAAACCGCCGCAGACCCCGGCGACCAGCAACTGGGCCACCTCGATGCCGGTGTTGAAGCCTGCGAGACTCCACCAACGGTGGGCGCTGTCCAGACCCAGGTCGACCAGGGCACTGGCCAGGCCCAGCCCGTGGATGAGGGCGCACACGAAGTTCAGCCCCAGCCGCAGGCCCTCTGGCCAGGCTTTGTGGCCGGCTTGCATGCGGAGGTCGCTCCAGCGGTCGAAGACGGCCATGGCCACGATGGTGGCTGCAATGGCCGGCTCCACCAGGGCGGGGGACACCGAAAAGGGGCCGAAGGCGACCACACACAAGGTGATGGCGTGCCCGATGGTGAAGGTGGTGAGCGCCAGTGCGATGGCCCGCAGGCGCCAGCCGGATGCGATCACCACCACCAGGAAGAGCAAGTGATCCAGGCCACCGAGCACGTGGGCCATGCCTTCCTGAACGTACTGCGCCCAGGTATGCCAGCCCGACGGCAGGAGCTCCCCCTCGTTCTGGTTGACGGAAAACACCAGACGGCGGGCCTCGTCACCCCGGCTCACGGTGATGGCCTGGGCCTGTTCGTCGGCACCACGGCCAAACAGATGCAGCCGGAAACGCAGTCCGGATGGGCGCGCAGGCAACTGATAGCGGCCCATCGCGATGAGTTGGGTGGCGGCGTCCGTGTGGGTTTCTCCCGCCGGAGACAGCTGCAGCATCAGGCCTTGCAGTGGCACGGGCTGGCCTTCTGACAGCAGTTGCGCGCCCTGAACGATTTGCGCCTCGATGTGTTGGCCGTGACGCGACAGCTCAAGCGGCGCCAGCGTGCCATCGCCGTCGTCGTCCACCCCCTCGAAGGCGGTGACCGGCAGCGACAACACCATGAAGGCGCCATCGTTCACGATGTTGAGGGTGCCACTTTGCGCCACCATGAGATGGGCATGGGCGGGGGTCAGACAGGCCAGCCACACGATCACCGCTGCCAGAGCAGGGAGAAGCTTGTGGCGTTCGCGCGCAAAGTTCATGTCGAGACAGGTCGGGAATCCCCGGGTGCTTTTGCGGCAGGGGATGTGGGTGGGGTGGCGGGCTGCCATCGGCCATTGACGACGGTCGGGGTTCGTCCGGCGGGCCCTTCAGTGGTCCAGGCGGGTGTTCAGACCGAGCCCTTGACGCAGCGCTGCAGAAAGGGGTAGCTGTCGGTGGCGTAGTAGTGGTAGGTGCCGTCGGGGAACTCGGGTGTGACGCCCGATCGACCATTGCATTCGTCCAGGTCCCCCTGGCCTTCCACGTATTCGTAGTCCTGCGTGAAGGCGCCCATGGGGTAGAGCGAGGTTGAGGGGCGGTTGCTGTCCGGCGTGCTTTTGAGGGCGTAGCTGCCTTGCACGACCTTGATCGCCGAGGTGGCGTCATCCGGATCGCTGTAGCCGAATCGCGCATAGATCGGAAAGCCATCGGCGGCCCATCCGATCAGGGTCATGGCAGAGCCTTTGCCTTGCAGGTTGATGAAGCCCTCAGGCATGCCGTGGTAGTGGTAGGCGCCGTCGGGCTGTACGTGTGCGTTGTTGCTGTCGGCGCCGAATTTGAACGAACTCTGGCCCAGGGCTTCCACGTGCCATTGACCGGTGCCACCATTGCCCAGATCGCAGCTGGATCCGCTGTCGTCACAGGTGCCGTTGGTGCCCGCGTCGATCTTGATGCCGTTGAGGATGTACCCCGTGGCGCCGCGCGGACCTCCCAGGGTGGTGCTGGCAGAACCGACGACGGGGTTGAGCGGGTAGCTGACGGACACCGACTGGGCGCTGATGGTGTTGGGGTTGTCCTGGTTGGGAAAGGTGCCCACGGTGTGGTCGGGGATGCCATTGGCCGAAAGGGTGCGTGCCGTGCTGCTGCAGGTCCAGGTGGCCGTGCTGGTTTTCTGCACCGAGGCGGCGCTGTTGTAGCTGCTGTAGCTGTAGGCGCACAAGACGTGGGCGGTGTCGGTGGTTGAGCCCACCGTGGTCCACGAATCGCCTCCACCGCATGCGGCCAGCGCCACCGCCATGGATGATGTTGTCCATGCGCGCCACGCGAAGCGTGGACGCCACGCCTTGTGGCCCAGGTCGCTCATGTTGGGGAGTTTCACGGTGTTTTCCTCAGAGGGGGTCAGGTGGTGGCAGCACCGGGGCACGGCAGTCCGCCTGTCGGTGGTGTGCTATTTGGAGGCGGGAACACAGGCGAGCGGCTTGCCTTCGGGGCCATCGCAGGTGCCCGTCACCGTCCCTTTGGGGCTGGAGAATGTGCAAGTACCGCCCGATTCGACCGACTTGCAGGCGGCGATGGCTTCGGCGGGAGGCCGGCCTTCGCCTTTGCCGCGAGGACCGTCCTGAGGCTGGCCCTGGGCCCAGGCGCCGGTGGTGCTCAGGACGATCAGCAGTGGTGCTGTCCATTGGCGGGTTGAACGGAGGAGGGCAGGTGTTCTCATGGGAATGGGTCTCGGGTTGTTGGGCGCGTGCCCAGGGAGCACCGAGTGTGGCGAGGGACTGTGGAACAAGTGCGGCCATGGCCCCATGGCTTCTCCACAATTCACTGGCACACTGGTGCCTCTCATGCGCGCCCGTCTTGCTTACACACTTTCTTTCTGGCTCCTGGGTGCCGTGGCGTTGAGCGTCCTGTCCATGGGCGGCCTCACGGCCTGGCATTTGCGGCATGGGTTCAGTGCCTACCTGCAGGCCCGCGACGTCGAGCGACTGGACAAGTTCGCCAGCCTGGTGAGCTCGCGTTTTGCAGAGCAGGTCGGGACAGACGCACTCGGTGCTCCTGACATGCCCGCCCTGTTACGCGAACTGGCCCGGGAGGAGGGTACGTTGGCCCGACCGTCGGGTGCGTCGACGCCATCGCCTCCGGACCAGGCAGGTGGTGCGCCACCAATGCGCTCCCGCCCACCACCAGGCGGCGGTGATGCCTTTGGCGCGCGCGTCGCCCTGGTCCACGCCAATGGCGAACACTGGGTCGGCCCGCCCATTCACCGCGACGAACCCGGCGTGGTGGAGCGCCCGGTGCGGGTGGACGGCGTGGTTCGGGTCTGGGTGCGCTTGCGCCCCAGGCAACAGGCGCCCGAGGCCCAGGAGTCGCAGTTTCTGCAAACCCAGTACACCGGTATTGCGGTGGTGGCCTCGGTGCTGCTGTTGCTGGCTTTGGGTGTTGCCGCCTGGCTGGCGCGACAGTGGGCTCGCCCGCTGGAGGCGGTGCAAAACGCCACCGCCCGAATCGCGCAGGGCGAGCTGGCTGTGCGCATCCCGGTGGACCGCGGCGATGAAATCGGCGACGTGGTGCGCAACGTCAACACCATGGCAGAAAGCCTGCAACGCATGGAAGGGTCGCGCCGTCGCTGGCTCGCCGACCTGTCGCATGAGCTGAGAACCCCGCTGACCGTGTTGCGCGGTGAACTGGAGGCCATGGAGGATGGCGTCCGCCCGCTGGACCAGGCCGCTGTCGTTTCCCTGAAAGAAGACGTGTTGCGCCTGGGTCTGCTGGTGGAAGACCTGCACCTCCTCGCCATGGCCGATCTGCAAGCCTTGTCCTGCCACTTTGCTCCGGAAGACGCGGTTCAGCTGGTGAACCATCTCTTCAAGCGGTATGAACGCCTGATGGCCGAAGCCGGGCTGACGCTGGTCTGGGTGGACCCGCCTGAAACAGCGGTTCCGGTGTGCTGGGACGCGGCGCGTCTGACCCAGTTGCTGGGCAACCTGCTGCACAACAGCCTGCGCTACACCGATGCCCCCGGGCGGGTGGAGGTTCGTCTATGGACCGAGGGCGGATGGGTTCACATCCGCCTGGACGACAGTGCACCCGGGGTCGCGCCCTCTGATCTGGGCCGGCTGTTTGATCCCCTCTACCGGGCCGACAGCGCGCGCGGACGCCACAATGGCGGCAGCGGCCTGGGGCTGGCCATCTGTGCCGCCATCGCCCATTCTCACAATGGCCGGATCACGGCAGAGGTTTCACCCCTGGGGGGCATGCAATTGCAGGTTTCACTGCCTGCACAACCGGAGCGATCAACATGACACAGCTGACGGCCGATGCCTACGTTCTGGTGGTGGAGGACGACCCCAAGATTGCCCGTTTGCTGCAGGACTACCTGAAGCGGGAGGACCTGGCGTCTCTGGTGCTGGCGGACGGAGCCGCGGCCCTGCAGCAGGTGAACACCTGCAGGCCGGCCCTGGTGGTGCTCGACGTGATGCTGCCCGGGCTTGATGGGGTCGAGGTGTGCAGGGAAATCAGGCGGTTCTCCGACGTGCCCATCATCATGCTCACGGCCCGCATCGACGAGCTGGACCGGTTGCTGGGCCTGGAAACCGGGGCCGATGACTATGTGTGCAAACCGTTCAGTCCCCGTGAGGTGATGGCCCGTGTCCAGGCCCTGTTGCGCCGTTCGCAGGGGCGTTTGAACCGGCAACCTGCACTGTGGGTCGTGGACGACGAAAAACTGCGCGTGGACTGGCGGGGGCACACCCTGGGCCTGACCTTGCTGGAATTCCGCATGTTTCGCCTGTTGCTGAGCCGCCCGGGGCGGGTTTTCTCGCGTTCCCAGTTGCTCGATACG
>JBFHEQ010000166.1:0-7309 GCA_041584075.1 Hydrogenophaga sp. | reverse complement strand
TGTTTCAAACCTGCAACACATCCTCCATCGGAGTGAAACAGGTGGTGGCCTGCCGCGCTGCCGTCAGGAAAACTGAAGACTTGAGCATTAACATTTGAGGTGTTTCTACACGCTTCGTGCACAAACTGGCGTTCAAGCCCGGTGTTTTTGCACCTCTTTCAGCAGCGTTCATGCTCAAGTTTCGCTCGCGTCCATCGAAACCTCATCCAGGTCACAGGTCTGGGCCCGGTGCATCGCTCGCCCTCCGATGGCAAGCTTATTGGCAAGGTACAAGCCCTTGCGCCTTTCTGAGACGCGCAGTTCTGGTCGGGCTGCTGGCCGCCTTGGTCGTCTTCTCCTTCTCCCGTCTGAACAAAAACCTCCTCATCAGCTTTGACTTGCTGACCGACCACACGGGGCCATTTCAGGTTTACCACGCCGATGCTGACGGCGTGTTCAATGAGCGCGACAACTTCACCCGCTACACCGAGGGCAATGCGTGGTCAAGACAAAGCCTCGAACTCAAGACGATTCGCGAGTTTGCCGTTTTGCGACTGGATCCGGTGACACAACCGGGGCGGCTGTCTCTCGGCAGGCTGGACATCAGCAGCCGCTGGGGACAGGTGCATTTCCAGGGTCCGACATTGCAGACCGCGATGCACAACGTACACGACCTGCGCATCGAGGCGGTGGCGCCCGACGTATTGCGCTTGAAAGCGACCGGTGCCGACCCCTACTTTCACCTCAACATCCCGGCCGAGCTGCTCGAACCCTCACCCTTGGTTCAACTGCCCCGTGCCCTGTTCGCCGGGCTGCTGTTCGGCATGCTCTGGTGGCTTCTGGACCAAGGATCGCATCGACTGAAACGGCACAACCCTGCAATACAAGCCCGCTGCGTCCATGCATGGCGACGGGGCTGGATGCTGCCCGTTGTGACTTGCCTCGCACTGACCTTCGTGGCACAAAAGCGGGTGGACAACTACCCCGTCCTGGGCGACGGCGTACAAAACCTGCTGATGGCGGTGAATGTCTTCAAACACGACACCTTGTCACTGGACAACCACGACCACCCCAGGCCGACCAACTTTCGCGAACCCCTGCCGTCCCTGTTGATGGGCTTACACCTCAAACTGTTCGCACCCGAGGCAGTGAACCAGCCCTTCATCGCCTTCCGGTCGGGGGACTACACCCGCACCGCCAAGCTGATCAATCTGGCATGGATGTTCGCGGGACTCCTGGGCGTGTGGCTGACCGTGCTGCGTGCGAGGCACAACAATCTGATCGGACTGATCGCAACCGCCCTGGTCTTTCAGTTTTTCTTTCATGGCGCCGAATCCATCAACACCCTGTACACCGAGCTGGCCACCGCCACCCTGATCATCTGGTGCAGCTACGCCCTGTTGCGGGCCGTGCAGCAGCAGTCGCTGCGGTGGTTTCTGGTCTCCGGCTCCCTGCTGGGATTGCTCACCCTGACCAAGGCAGCCTTTTTATACATTGGCGCAGCATCCATCGGGTTGATGCTGTTCGTTCTGTGGAGAGACACCCACAAACAACGATCCGATTTCAAACGTGTGCTCCAGTGCGCGGCCCTGATGGCCACAGGTTTTGCGCTGGTGCTGGCGCCCTGGGTGGCCCGAAACGAGCTTCAGTTCGACGATGCGCGGGTGAACTCCCGCGGCGAGCTGATCCTCTGGGGACGCGCACTGCTCAACAACATGAGCAATGAAGAGGTAATGGGCCTGCTGTACGACCAAGCGCCTACGATCTACAAACGCCTGGTCGCCGGCACTTCGCTGGCGGCGAGCGAAGGCGACTACGAACGTGGTGGGCGGTGGCAACGGCTGAACCGCTATCAGTCCACGTTTTGGGAAAGCGATCGCGCCGCGGCCTACATGGGGACACCTGACCAAGCCGTCAGCTTCCACTTCAAAGCGGGCGCTGAAGCCAAACGCCGTCTCGACGAACTGGTCCGGCAAGGGCATCCCGACCCCGATCTGGCGCTCGGCATGCAGTTGAAGCGAGAAGCCCTGCAGATGATCGCCGCGCGACCATTGCGCCACCTCTTCATGACCGCCCCTTTCTTCTGGCATGGTTTCTGGAGCCTGAAACCCAGCGAGCTGCCTTGGGTGTCGGTGGCCACCCAGGACGCCCTGATCGAACTGCTCAACCTGGCGGCAGGCGCTGCGCTGATCGGCGTGCTTGTGCGGGGCTTGTGGACAGTGAACGTGCCACGCGTGGCCCTCACGGTGTTGCCCGTGGGCATGATGTTTTTTTATGCGTTCTTCACCCACAACATCCACCGCTACACCACGCCCACCCACCCCATGATGCTGCTGGTCCTGGTGCTGGTGATCAGCGGGCTGTATCGCCGCTTCATGCCCCAATCCATGCCTCCGCCTGAGCAAGCGGCCATGGCAGACCCAGCCGCCGGGGTCCAACTGCACCGGTTGGGACGAACAGCGAGGGCGGCACGGCCCGACAACCAAGGGGAGAACCCTGCGGCGTGAGAGTAAAATTCGTTCGTCAGGAGAGAAATCTGGTCCACAACATGGCCAGATTCGCCGAAGGCGCAGAGAATAAGCGTGGGCTGCTGGGTTCACGACGTTCTTGAACGCTCAGGCAAAAGGACTGGCAACCACCGCCTTGAACGGCGGTGTCCCCCACTGGAGAGAGGCGCTCGGCAAGAGCGTCCACCGAAGGAGCAAATGCGGCATCGCCCGCGTGAATCTCTCAGGTAAAGCGGACAGTGAGGCAGCCCACGGATGAACCGTGGTGGCTCGATCGGCGTTGTGCAACAGCGCCCATCATCGGGTCAGCCTCCATTTCAATTTTTGAAAGTCCGCCATGTCCGACAACACCGACCTGCTCCACACCCCGTTGCATGCGCTGCACCTAGAACTGGGCGCCCGCATGGTGCCTTTTGCGGGCTACAGCATGCCCGTGCAATACCCCATGGGCCTGATGAAGGAACACCTGCACACCCGTGCAGCCGCAGGCCTTTTCGACGTCTCCCACATGGGTCAGTTGCGACTGACGGGCGTCGACGCCGCCGCCGCGCTGGAAACCCTGATGCCCGTGGACGTGGTCGGCCTGGGTCTTCACAAACAACGCTACGGTCTGCTGCTCAATGAAGAGGGCGGCATCATCGACGACCTGATGTTTGTCAACCGCGGTGTGGCCGACGGGGGAGACCTGTTTGTCATCGTCAATGGCGCCTGCAAACACGACGACCTGGCCCATATCCAGGCCACCATCGGCTCGCTGTGCCATGTCAACGCACAATTCGACCGCGCCCTGCTCGCTCTGCAAGGCCCGCAGGCGGTGACCGCCCTGGCGCGCATCCTGCCGGGTGTGCAACAACTGGTGTTCATGACCGGTGCGGCCTTTGAATGGGCCGGCGGTGACCTCTACGTGACCCGCAGTGGCTACACCGGTGAAGATGGCTTCGAGATTTCCCTGCCAGCCGACATCGCCACCGATTTCGCCCGTGCCCTGCTGGCACAACCCGAAGTGAAACCTGTGGGTCTGGGCGCACGCAATTCGCTGCGCCTCGAGGCTGGCTTGTGCCTGTATGGTCAAGACATCGACACCACCACCACACCGGTGCAAGCCGGGTTGAACTGGGCCATCCAGAAAGTGCGCCGTACCGGAGGCGCGCGCGCTGGCGGTTTTCCGGGTGCCGAGCGTGTGCTCGCGCAACTGGATGGCACAGACCCCCTGATGAAGAAACGCGTGGGCCTGATGGCGCTGGAGCGGATTCCGGTTCGAGAACACGCAGAACTCCAGTCGGTCGACGGGGCCGTCATAGGCGAAGTGACCAGCGGCCTGCTGGGTCCCAACATCGACAAGCCCGTGGCCATGGGCTATGTGCTCCCCGAACATGCCGCCAACGGGACCCGCGTCAATGCCATCGTTCGCGGCAAACCCGTTCCGATGGAAGTGAGCGCGATGCCGTTTGTGCCCAACCGTTATCACAGGGGATGATCCCCTGCAGCGCTGCGCGTCTTCCGTCCTCCCCTCGACAGGAGTACGCCATCAGCAGCCTGGCGAAGCCAGATCTGCGTTGACTCTCGAATCGAATACCCCCTCGCCTGCAATTTTCAATTCTTCAATTCTTTATAGGAATCGACCATGACCACCAAGTACACCGAAGACCACGAATGGATCCGCGTTGAGGGCGACATCGCCACCGTTGGCATCACCGTCCACGCGCAAGACGCGCTGGGCGATGTGGTCTTTGTCGACCTGCCTGAAGTGGGCAAGTCGTTTGACCAGAAAGACATCGCCGGCGTGGTGGAGTCGGTCAAGGCGGCTGCAGACGTGTACATGCCCGTGAGCGGCGAAATCACCGAAGTGAACGAAGCCCTGCGTGCCGACCCCGCCCTGGCCAACAGCGACCCGATGGATGCTGGCTGGTTCTTCAAGGTCAAGCTCTCTGCGCCTGCCCAGGTTGACGCCTTGCTCGACGAAACCGCCTACGCCGCTTTCGCGGCTTGAGTTTGACCCACCCCTGCCGCGCTGCGCGCGAGCCCCTCAAGGGGGTGGCGCTGGCGGCCCGGCGAAGCCGGCTCCGCGGCGCCCCGGGTGGGCCGTTGTAGCACGCGAGCTTCATCACCACCGACCCTGCGCCCTCGGCCCTCTGTCTTCTTTCCCCTTTGCCACACGGTACCGCCATGACGATGTCCTCCGCCCATACCCTGCGTGAACTCGAAAACCCCTCCGAATTCATCGCGCGCCACATCGGCGTAAGCGGTGCAGAGGAAGCGCACATGTTGTCCGTGATCGGGGAGGCTTCGCGCCGTGCCCTGATCGACGGCATCGTGCCGCGATCCATCGCGCGCAGCCAGGGCATGGCGTTGCCGCCCGTGGCCGGTGAAGCGGAGGCACTGGCCGAGCTGAAAGCCATTGCGCTGAAAAACCAGTTGCTCAAGAGCTTCATCGGTCAGGGCTACTACGGCACCCACACGCCCGGCGTGATCCTGCGCAACATCCTGGAAAACCCCGCCTGGTACACCGCTTACACGCCTTACCAGGCCGAGATTTCGCAGGGCCGCATGGAAGCCTTGGTGAACTTCCAGACCATGGTGACCGATCTCACCGGCATGGACATCGCCAACGCCTCCATGCTCGACGAAGCCACGGCCGCAGCCGAGGCCATGACGCTGGCGATGCGTTCGGTGAAATCCAAAGGCCAAACCTTTGTGGTGGCGGGCGATGCACACCCGCAAACCATCGAAGTGATCCAGACCCGCGCGGCGCCACTGGGCGTGACAGTCAAACTGGCGAATTCGGCAGAAGAATGGCATGCTGCTCTGGACGGTGACGACTACTTCGCTGTGCTGGCGCAATACCCCAGCACCAGCGGCCGCATCGACGACCTGCGCGCCGACGTGACCCGAGTGCATGGCAAAAACGCCGCCTTCATCGTGGCCGCCGATCTGCTGGCGCTTACCCTGCTCGTGCCCCCCGGCGAATTCGATGCCGACATCGTGGTCGGCACCACCCAGCGCTTCGGCATGCCCATGGGCGCCGGCGGCCCACACGCGGCCTACATGGCCTGCCGCGACGCCTTCAAGCGCTCCCTGCCCGGTCGCCTCGTCGGCGTCAGCGTGGACACCCATGGCCAACCCACCTACCGCCTGGCGCTGCAAACGCGCGAGCAACACATCCGCCGCGAAAAAGCCACGTCCAACATCTGCACCGCGCAGGTCCTGCCCGCCGTGGTCGCCAGCATGTACGCCGTGTACCACGGCCCGCAAGGCCTGACCCGCATCGCCCGGCGCGTGGCCTCGTACACCGCGATTCTGGCCAAGGGCCTAGAGCAAATGGGCTGGACCGCCACGTCCACCTCATCGTTCGACACCCTCACCTACAAGTGTGGTGAGCAGGCCCAGCATCTGATGGCCAAGGCCCGTGGCGCGGGCGCCAACCTGCGACTGTCGTGGGACGAATACGTCAGCATTTCGCTGGACGAGACCACCACCCGCAGCGACATCACGCTGCTGTGGAACGTCTTTGCGCACCATGGTCAGGTCTTGCCCAATTTCGTGGAGTTTGAGGACGGCATCGAGCCCCGCATCCCCGCCGCCTTGCGCCGCACCAGTGCCTTCCTGACGCACCCGGTTTTTGACAGCCACCACAGCGAAACCGGCATGCTGCGCTACATCCGTGCACTGTCCGACAAAGACCTGGCACTGGACCGCAGCATGATCCCGCTGGGCAGCTGCACCATGAAGCTCAACGCCACCAGCGAGATGATCCCCATCACCTGGCCCGAGTTCGCCAACGTGCACCCCTTCTCACCCGCCGACCAGCAACTGGGCTACGCCGAGCTGGACGAACAGCTGCGCGCCTGGCTTTGCCAGGCCACGGGTTATGCCGGCATCAGCCTGCAACCCAATGCCGGATCACAAGGTGAATACGCCGGCCTGCTGGCCATCCGCGCTTTTCACGCTTCAAAAGGCGAAAGCCACCGCAACATCTGCCTGATTCCATCCTCTGCCCACGGCACCAACCCGGCCAGCGCCCAGATGGTAGGCCTGACGGTGGTGGTCACCAAGTGCGATGAAAGCGGCAACGTGGACATGGTCGACCTCAAGGCCAAATGTGAGCAGCACAGCGCCAACCTGGCGGCCGTGATGATCACCTACCCGTCGACCCACGGCGTGTTCGAAACCACCGTGAAAGAACTGTGCGCCCTGGTGCACCAGCACGGTGGCCGCGTGTACGTGGACGGAGCCAACATGAACGCCCTGGTCGGCGTGGCCGCACCGGGTGAATTCGGTGGCGACGTGAGCCACCTCAACCTGCACAAGACCTTCTGCATCCCCCACGGCGGTGGCGGCCCCGGCGTGGGCCCGGTGTGTGTGGTGGAAGACCTGGTGCCTTTCCTGCCTGGTCACGAGACCAGCGGTTTGAAGAGCGGCGTCGGTGCCGTCAGCGCAGCGCCCCTGGGCAATGCCGCCGTCTTGCCGATCAGCTGGATGTACATCCGCATGATGGGCGCCGATGGCCTGAAGCACGCCACCGAAACCGCAATCCTGAGCGCCAACTACATCAGCAAGCGCCTCAAAGACCACTACCCCACGCTCTATGCGTCGGCCAACGGCCACGTCGCCCACGAGTGCATTCTGGACTTGCGCGATCTGAAAGAAACCAGCGGCGTGATGGCAGAAGACGTGGCCAAGCGCCTGATGGACTACGGTTTCCATGCCCCCACCTTGAGCTTCCCCGTTGCCAACACCTTGATGGTGGAGCCCACCGAGAGCGAAACCCTGGAAGAGCTGGACCGCTTCATCGACGCCATGATCGCCATCCGCAACGAGATCCG
>JBFHEQ010000165.1:0-7320 GCA_041584075.1 Hydrogenophaga sp. | reverse complement strand
CCTGCCTGGACATCTGCCCCACACAAGCCATCGTCGCACCCCACAAGCTCGACGCACGCCGTTGCATTTCCTATCTCACCATCGAACACAGTGGCGCCATTCCGGAAGAGCTGCGCCCATTGATGGGCAACCGGATTTACGGCTGCGACGACTGCCAGCTTGTCTGCCCGTGGAACAAATTTGCCCAACGCAGCGCCCTGCCGGACTTTGATCCGCGCGAAGGTTTGACGGGTGCCTTGCTGGTGGAGTTGTTTGCGTGGTCGGAGGAGACTTTTTTGCAACGCACAGAAGGCAGCCCGATCCGACGCATCGGGCACGAGCGCTGGCAACGCAATATCGCGGTGGCCTTGGGGAATGCGTTGCAGGCAACGCAGGATCCCTCACTGGAAGCAGCGCTGAGAACGCAAGCCATGCACCCCAGCGCGCTGGTGCGCGAGCATGTGGAATGGGCACTCGCCCAAGGGACGTAGCGTTACCTGTCTTGAGAAGTGCGATCAGAACCTACTCCAAGGTCCAGTGTATTTGCCCCTTGAGTGCCGGAGCCGCGCCCTCGCAGTGCTGCTCGAATCGAAGGCTGACCCCGGTGAGAAGATCACCGCTGTAGGCGATGCTGTCCACCGCAAACCAGCCGGTCAACTTGTTGCAACCACGTCCGTCGCCCCACCAGTCGAGGCCTCCACGTGTCGGATTCTTGAACGGGGCTCGGGAAATGTCGCCGTAGTATCCGGGTTGAAGTCTTTCCACCGTGTTCATGGGTTGGAAGCTCCCCGTCCACCAGGTAGATGGATCTGTCGCGTGAACGTCGACTTGTATCCCTGCCTGCTGGCTGGAAAATCGAAGGTTGGCATTGTTGGGGGTATAGACGAGTGATCGGCCCTGGCCGACGTAGTCTCCCGCGTCGCTCTCCAGGTAGATGAAGGGTCCGTTGGCGGGTGTCGCGCCCGGAGCAGGTTTCCACAGACCGGCTGGAATCGGAAGCTGCGGACCCGCAGGTCCGCTGGTGTCATCGTCTCTCCAATGGACCTCGCCACGGAGCGCTGATGACCAACCTTCACAATGCTGCTCAAAACGAAGATCGATGGCTTTGAGACCATGGATACCGTAGCTGATGCTGTCCACCACGAACCAGCCATACAGTGTGTTGCAACCTCTGCCGTCGCCACTCCAGCTCAGGCCTCCATGCCGCGTGTCGTGAAAGGGGTGTCGCTGGAGTGTGGCGTAGTAGCCTGGCCGGAGGCGGGAAACCCCATCCATGGCCTTGAAGTCACCATTCCACCAGGCATCACCGTTGACCCTGACGGAAACGCGCCCACCCGACTCGGAGACGTCCAGGACAGCATCTTTTTGTGTGTAGGTCAGTGTTCTACCCTGGCCGATGAAGTCGCCGGCATCGCTCTTCAGGTAGACGTAGTTGCCCGAAGCAGGTGTTGCATCGGATTCAGCTTGCCAAAGCGTGGTGGGTGCGGGATAGGCCGGTCCGGGGCTGTTGTCGGCACGCCAGCTCAGTTTGCCCTGAATGGGCCAATAGCTACCTGTGCAGCGTTGTTCGAATCGAAGCTCGATGGCGATCAACTTGTCCTCGACATAGCTCACCTGGTCGATCGCGAGCCAGGCGCTCGCGCTATCGCATCCTTGTGTGCTGGTGCGCCAGTCCAGGCTGCCATTGCTGGGCGTGGAGTTGGGATGGTGAATGAGTTGATCGTAGTAGCCTGTGGACCATCGTTTTTGGCCACGCAATGCCTTGAAACGACCTTCCCATGCTGGGCTTCCGCCGAGGCTGATGCTCAGGTCCGGGCCTTCGGCCAGCACGGTGAGGCCATCTTGGAGGTCGGACCCCAATCGACTCTGGTGGTCACTCACCAGGTACAGGTAGTTGCCACTCTCGGGCGTGCTTCCCTCCGGCGGAGTCCAGGTCGTTGCCGGTATCGGAGGCATGGTGCTGGGAACCGCAAACGGCTTGTTGATCGCAGGCAGCCATCGTCCATCCATTGTCTGGACCCGTTCGGGCGACAGTTCCTTGACGACCTCGACCGGTTTGTTGAATGCCGCTGAAGCGGACGCTGGCGCTGTCGCGACGGTCTTTGCTTCATGGGTAGGCAAGGGCTGATCGAGCCCCTCTGAGCCACCACCACAAGCGTTGAGCAACAACGCCCCCAACGCGGCGGCGCACCGGCGCCCGAGCTTTTTCAAGTTCATTGGATTCCCCCTCCCTGATTTGTGATCGAATGTTACTGCAATAGTGGTTTTCATCGTGGCTTTCACTTGCGCACAGGGACCCTCTGCGCTCCCTCTGCGGCCATTGGTCAGGCTGAGGTGGGTCTGATCTGTGGAGCCGAATGCCACAAAAGGAGGCAGGTTTTCCATGGCTGTTTGTTCTGCGCTCGGTACTGGCGCAGTGGGACGCAATCTCGAGGTGTTGTGGTTTGAAACCCGTCGACAACTTTGGAAGGGTCGTGAATCCCTGTGCTTCTGCACTGGCGGCGGGCCGGGGTGGCGGGTGGTGCTCCCCTGGATTTGATCGGGGTGCCACCGCGCACGCCAAGGTGAAAGTGCCGTCGGGAGGGGGAGCGTTCGCTCCGCAGCTGGTTACATGTTGCATCGGCCCGAAGGCGATCAGACACTATGCTGCGACGGGTCCGTTGGACACCCACGCTAGGGCCCGTTTTCATCCCTTTCCCTTGGGGTTGCAGCCAAAAAATCCATGCGCGGCGTTGCGAACCCTGGCCGGGGGGAGACCCCGGCTGCGTTTCGCGCCTTGCGCATGGCCCTTTTGATCCGCAACGCATCCTGGAAAAATCGTGTTGACAGGCCCTGGCCTGGCCGATGGTTGGCCTGTCCCGGTTGTTGCGAGGGTGTGATCCCGATGCTTGCCAACGCGCCCCTGATCTTGAAAGAACGCTTCATCGTGATGACCTTTTCTTTTGAACTGAGAAGACCGCATGCGCCATGTGTTTGGCTGATGGTGTCAGCCTCGCTCGCGTCTTGTGGTGGCGGCGAAGTCGACGTTGGAGGCCGGTCAAGCCCTGATGCCGCGGTTTTCACTGCATCCTCCTCCGATCCCTCGGTGGCCAAGCTGATCGCCGCTGGTGCTGCCTTGAATGCCCAAGAGCTTGAGAGTGCCGAAAGCGCCGCGTCTGCCTGGCGTGCTTCTGACCCGAACGAGGTGGCGGTGCCCACTGTGGACGCCGGTCTGGCGAAAGCGACTTCAGCTGCCCTGACCGTTTACCGTTTCTTCAACGCCACGTCTGGTGCACATTTCTACACGGCCAGTGTGGCCGAGCGTGACGGGATACGTGCACGCGCAGGCAGCTTTTCCTACGAAGGCCCGGCTTTTGAGGCCAGCAGCCAGCCGGGTGGCGGTTTGTCGCCGGTATACCGGTTCTTCAACAGTTCGACCGGCGTGCATTTCTACACCATCAGCGAGGCAGAAAAGAACCACATCCAGCAGACGCTACCGCAGTTTCAACTGGAGGGCGTGGCTTATCACGCGAGCCAGGTGGCTGCCACAGGTTACCGGCCGCTGTACCGCGCCTATGTGTTGAACAAGGGCTTTCATTTCTACTCGGTCGACGCCGCGGAGACGTCGGGCCTGCCACAGTACCGCGCCGAAGGGGTGGCCTACCACGTGATCGCCTCAGGGGCGGTTGTCACACCGCCCGTTTCGGGCGTGGACCCGACTTGTGGGCTGGCCAATTTCCAGCGGGATCTGATGCAGCAGATCAATGCGGCCCGGGCCGGTCAGCGCAGCTGCGGGGGCGTGGTCAGGCCTGCCACCACGCCATTGACCTGGAACACCAGCCTGCAGGCGGCTGCCCTGCGGCATTCGACGGACATGGCGCAAAACAATTTCGTTCTTCACACCGGTAGCGACGGCAGCAATGCAGGAACGCGCGTCAGCGCTGCTGGCTACGCCTGGAGGAGCTACGGTGAAAACATCGCGGGTGGACAAGCCCATGTCACAGCGGTCATGACTGCCTGGCTGGGCAGTCAGGGTCATTGCGACAACATCATGAGCAGCGGCTTCAACGACGTGGCGTTGGCCTGCGTGTCGCAACCGGGCACCACTTACGGCAAATATTGGACGATGGTGCTCGGGCGGCGCTGAGGGGTGGGCTGCGCGTGAGCGGTGGTGATGGCACTGCCTTCCGGCTGCACCTGAACCGGCTTCTGGGCAGCCCGGAGGGCCGCTGCGCCAAGGGGGTTTCACCACATATCTCCCCGAGTGCGGCGGCAACACAGAACCCGCGGCAGGCCCCGCTATGATCCGGTTCATGAACCCTTTTGCTTCGCTGCACCGTGCTCTGCTCCGCTGGGGTCGGCAGGTGCTGGCTGGTTGTGTGGCCTGGTGGCAGGTGTTGCTGATCGGCGCCCAGATCGTGGTTCTGGCGCTCTCGCCATCGAGCTACGACGATCCGGATGAGCGCCACGGCCTGATGCTGCATCTGTACCGTTCGACGGCGCCGTTGCTGACCTGGTTTCTGGTGTTGTCGGCGTTGGTGAGCCTGGTCCTGATCCGCATCGTGGTGGCCACGGCGCTCAGCTACGGGCTATCCCAGTACGCGCTGGAGGTGCTGGTTCGCACCCTGGTGCTGGAGCTGATTCCGTTGTACGCGGCGCTGTTTGTGGCGGTGAGGTACACCATGCCGGAAGCGCAGCGTATCCGGCGGCTCTTGTCAGACGAGTACCGGCAGGGTGTTTTCCGTCCGCGTCAGTTGCTCTTGCGACAGGACATGTTGCCGCGTGCGCTGGCTGGCGTGTTTTCGGTGCTGTTGCTGGCCGCGCTGAGCTGTGTGCTCACGCTGCTGTTGACCTACCTGAATGTGTACGGCTTCACCCCCTGGGCACTGGCCGACTACAACCGCAGTGTGGGCAGTGTTTTTTCGCCTGCGGTTTCCTTGATTTTCGGACTCAAAACCGTGTTTTTCGCCCTTGCGGTCGCTTTTGTGCCGATGGCAGCGAGCGCCAAACCCGATGCTGGTGGTGGCTTTTCTCGCCGCAGCGACATTTCGGAATTTGCCCGATTGCTGTCGGTCATTCTCCTGCTGGAGGTGTTTTCCCTCTTGGGCAATTACTATTGATGCCGATGTCCACTCCTTCCATGCCGCCATCCGGTCCGGTTCTTGATCCGCAGCCTCCCGTGAAGAACCTGGAGTTCAAGGCGGGTGTTTTGCTGCTCCTGTTGCTGACCCTGCTGGTGGGGTCGGCGCTCTATGTGATGTACGCCCGTGGTGTTTTTGATCGCACGCAACGGCTGGTGCTCATGTCGGACGATTCCGAAGGTGTGGTCGCGGGCATGGACATGACCTTTGCCGGCTTTGCCATTGGCAAGGTCGCGCGCATCGAGCTGGCCGAAGATGGCAATGTGCGCATCCTGGTGGATGTGCCGACCAAAGACGCCAAGTGGCTGCGCAGCTCCAGCATATTCACCATGGAAAAAGCGCTGGTGGGGGGCACCAAGATCCGGGCTTACAGCGGCGTGCTGTCGGACCCGCCTCTGGAAGAGGGCGCGGTGCGCCAGGTGTTGCGTGGCGATGCCGCCGCCGAGTTTCCCAAGCTGCTGGCCCAGGTGCGCGACCTGCTGGACAACCTCAACGGCCTGACGCGCGAGGGCGCACCATTGAACGAAAGCCTGGCGAACCTGGAGGCTGTGACGGCCACCCTCAAGGGGCCGCAGGGGGCCATGGGTGTGATGTTTGGCAACGAAGCCGATGCCCGGAAAATCGTGACCACGATCGATCGCGCCAACGCGGTGTTGAGCCGGGCCGACCAGCTGGCCAAGCGGCTGGACGGCCTCGTGGCCCATGCCGATCAACAGGTGTTCGGCGCGAGCGGCAAAGCGGGCGAGCCGGCCAGCGGTGGTCTGGTGAACGATGCGCGCGCCACGGTGCAACAGCTCAACCAGTTGCTGGGCGATGCGCGCGGCAGCTTGCAGAAGGTGGATCAGGTGTTGGTGGAGGCCCAGGGCATTGCCAGCAACACCCGCGAGGCCACGACCGACCTCACGGCACTGCGCGCCGAGGTCGAAGCCAGCCTGCGAAAGGTGGATTCGATGGTGAACGATTTGAACCGCAAATGGCCGTTTGCGCGAGATGCGGAGATTGTCCTGCCATGATTTACCCCCCCCCTGCGCCGACTTCGTCGTCACCCCCTCGGGGGGGCAACGCTGGCCGACTGGCGGAGCCAGGTCGGCGGCGTTCTCGGTTGAGTTCCCCTTCGTTCGTTGTTTGTGTCGTTTTGATGGGGGTATTGGGCGCTTGTTCCAGTGCACCGCCGCCGCCTGATTGGCAGATGGGGGCCAAGGGCAGTCTGGAGCGGGCGACCGAGGCCGGGTTGCGGGGCGATACCGGGATCGAGGCGGTGGAGTTTGCACGGGCGCGGAGCAGTGTGGCGAGCACGGGTCGGGCGGACTGGGTGGCCCGGGTCGAGCTGGTGCGTTGTGCGGCGCGGGTGGCCTCGCTGGACCTGACGCCTTGTACGGGGTTTGAGGCGCTCGCTGCCGATTCGGCTGCTGCTGAGCAGGCTTACGCACGCTACCTGGCGGGTGCGGCTGGCGTCGCTGATGTGGCGTTGTTGCCCAAGGTGCACCAGCCCATGGCCCTGGTGACCGGCGTGGCGAGTGATCCCTTGCTGGCCAGCATCGAGGACCCTTTGTCGCGCCTGGTGGCCGCCGGCGTGCTGCTGCGCCGCCGTGAAGCCACGCCGGGCACGGTGCGGCAAGCGGTGGACACGGCCTCGGCCATGGGCTGGCGAAAGCCTTTGCTGGCCTGGCTGCGGGTGGCCCAAGAGCGTGCACAAGCGGCGGGTGCGGCCGACGAGGTGGCCCGGCTTCAGCGGCGCATCGATCTCGTGGCTCCCCCGGCGCGCTGACTGGCGTGGCCCCCCGGTCGGCGGGTACGTCAGCTCGTCGGTGCTTTGACCTTTTCCAGAATCAGTTCAACCCGCCGGTTGACATTGCGGTCCACCGGGTTGTCCTTGCCGCCGATGGGCCGTGTGTCGGCATAGCCCGAGGCCTGCACTCGCTGGGGCGCGACCCCGTGTTCGATCAGGTAGCGCGCCACACTGGCGGCTCGCCCGGTGGAGAGCTCCCAGTTGGAGGGGTAGCGTTCGGTCTGGATCGGGATGTTGTCGGTGTGGCCCTCGACCACCAGGCGCATCTCGGGGTCGGCCAGCAGGGTGGGCAGCAGTTTGGCCAGCACGGCGTTGCCCCCGGGCACCAGGCGGGCGTCACCCGATGGAAACAGCAGCTCGTTGCTGATGCGGAAACGCACCGAATCCTGTCCCGGTGTGACCGCGATGTCCTGGCCGATCTGGTCGAGTTTG
>JBFHEQ010000164.1:0-7329 GCA_041584075.1 Hydrogenophaga sp. | reverse complement strand
CTTCCACAAATACCTGATCAGCCGCGACGGCCAGCGCGTGTCGAGCTTTGCCAGCGAGGTCGAGCCAGGCAGCGCGGCGCTGGTGGCCGCGGTGGAGGCCGGCTTGAACCAGAAACCTTGAGGCGGTTCAAGCACCCAACGCGCGGGAGCCGGTTGCCACGAACGCCCCGGCGCTGCCTCGACACGGGGCAAGCCCCCTACACACCGCGCCTCACCATCATCTCCTTGATTTTTCCAATGGCCAGCGCCGGATTCAAACCTTTCGGGCACACATCGGTGCAATTCAGGATGCTTCGGCAGCGGAACAGGCGGTAAGGATCGTGCAGGTTGTCGAGCCGCGCGCCACTGGCCTGGTCGCGGCTGTCGACGAGAAAACGGTAAGCCTGCAACAACCCCGCAGGGCCAACGTACTTGTCGGGGTTCCACCAGAAGCTCGGGCATGCGCTGGAGCAGCAGGCACACAGGATGCATTCGTAAAGACCGTCGAGCTCATCGCGTGCCTGCGGTGATTGCAGGCGCTCGCGCTCCGGGGGTGGATCGCCGTTGATCAACCAGGGTTTGATCGAGTGGTACTGCTTGAAGAAGCCCGTCATGTCGACAAACAGGTCTCGAACCACGGGCAACCCAGGCAGCGGTTTCAACACCACGGTCTTGGGCAGTGAGCGCATGTTGGTGAGGCAGGCCAGCCCGTTCTTGCCGTTGATGTTCATGGCGTCCGAGCCGCAGATGCCTTCGCGGCACGAGCGGCGAAAGCTCAGGCTCGGATCGACGGCCTTCAGCCGCGCCAGCACGTCCAGGAGCATGCGATCGCCGGGCCCGACCTTCAGCTCAAACACCTGCATGCGAGGCCTGGCATCGGCGTCCGGGTCGTAGCGGTAGATGTGGAAGCTGTGCATGCTGGCCATCAGACGGTTGACAGGCGACAGGCGGGCATAGCGGCCGGCGTGCGCCGCGAGGTCGACGCAGCCATGCTTCCCTGCACGCGTGGCGCCCGTGCGCGCTACGCACCCATGTCGTAGAAAAATTCCTCGCGCACGATCTTGCCATCGCGCACCTGGTAGAGGCCGACCTCGTCCATCTGCATGCGCTGGCCGCTGGGTTTGTGTGTGACGTCGATCTGGAACCCGACCACAAAACGGTTGTCGTGCGGCCAGGGGCCGGTGACCGACAGCGCATGCACTTCGTGGTGGTCCTCCCACCACTGGCCCTTGGCTTTGACCGCGGCCAGTCCCCTGGCCTCGCGCTCCATGCCCGGAGGCACTGCCGCCTCCACACTGACCACATCGTCGGCGTACAAGTTCTCCAGCGCCTCGGGGCTCTTGCCCTGGCGACACAGCTCGACCAGCTTGCTGGCGATCTCCATGGTGCTGTTCATGCCCATTCCTTTCCAGTCTTGAGAGCGACGGACTGTCGAGTCCACACCGTACGTCACATGCGGCACACGGTCAATCTCCACACCCTGCCGTGCGTCGGATGCGGGTTCGGGTTCGTGACCGGATTCGGTTGGGCCCTGCACTTTTCTCGCCGTGCCCCGGCCTCCTCCACAACCCGCGGCCCATCACCAACGTCGTCCAACGGATCGAGCCGGGTGACAAAACACCATGCCTGCGCATGCCGTTCGGTCTCAGGGCGTCAGGGGTACTCGCGAACCCTGGGCCAGGCTCTTGCTTATGATGCATCGTCTGTGCAACAGGCCCAACGGCACCCCACGCAACCCGGTTGGAAACCCACCACGTTCATGAACCCAGCTGCCGCGCAAGCCAATCAAGTGGTCGAGATCGCATTTCGCTCAGAGAAGCGGTACGAGAACCCCCATGCTGACGTTTGCCTGGATGTCACGTTTACCCAACCCGACGGTCACAAAATCACCGTACCGGCCTTCTGGGCGGGGCGCTCTTGCTGGAAAGTCCGCTACGCCTCTGCGGTTGTGGGGGAGCACCCGTACACGACCCAGTGCCAGGGCGCTGACGATCCCGACTTGCATGACCAGCAGGGGGTGGTCACGGTGTTGCCGTACACCGGAAACAATCCCTTGCTTCGACACGGAGCGCCGAAACTGGCCGCTGACCGCCGGCACTTCTGCCACGCCGATCAAGCCCCTTTCTTCTGGCTGGGCGACACCTGGTGGCTCGGGCTCACCCATCGCCTGGGCTGGCCAGGCGACTTTCAAGCGCTGGTGAAGGACCGCCAGGCCAAAGGCTTCACCGTGGTGCAACTGGTTGCGGGTCTGTACCCGGACATGGCGGCGTTTGATGCCCGGGGCGCCAGCGACGCTGGCTTTCCCTGGGAAGAGAACTTCACATCGATCAATCCCGCCTTTTTTGATGAAGCCGACACCCGAATCGCGCACCTGGTTGATTCGGGCATCTGCCCTTGCATTCTCGGTACATGGGGCTACTACCTGCAGTGGATGGGCCCCGAGAAAATGAAGCAACACTGGCGCTACGTGATGGCCAGATGGGGTGCATACCCTGTTGTCTGGGTGGCTGCCGGTGAGCAAATGATGCCGTGGTACCTGTCTGAAAACAAGGCAACCGAAGCCCGTTGGCTGAAGCAATCGTGGTCAGAGGTGATCCGCTACATGCGCGGCATCAACGGTTTCAACCGCCTGATCACCACCCACCCGCAACAAAGTGGTCGAAGCTGTGTGGATGATCCGCATCTGCTCGACTTTGAAATGCAGCAAACCGGCCATGGGTCCGATACAGCCCGGCAAGCCGAACAGGCCACGCTGGGCTGGCAAGCCCAACCCGTGATGCCCGTCATCAGTGGCGAGTCACGTTACGAGGCCCTGGAGATCTCGCCCGAAGTCACCACCCAGGATGCCCGGCAGGCGTTCTGGGCGCACCTGCTCAACAGCGGTTGCGCGGGCCACACCTATGGCGCCAACGGCGTTTGGCAGGTGAACCGCGAAAACGATCCCTTTGGGGATTCCCCCGGCGGATCCACCTGGGGCTCCATCCCGTGGCGCCAGGCCATGCTGCTCCCGGGCTCATCGCAGCTGGCGCTGGCCAAAGCCCTGTTGCTCACCTTGCCGTGGCACCGCCTGACTCCCATCGCACCAACACCGGCCTTTGCCAGCAGCATCTGGCAGAGACTGCAGGGTTGGCTTCCACAGGCGTCTGGCCGGCATCAGACACCGATCGCTGCGGCGGCCTCAGCCAACCATGATCTCGCCATTTTTTACTCGATCGACTCGCGACCCTACCGGGTCGATCTGGGCCGGCTTTCCCAACCGGTCGAGGCGTTCTGGTTTGACCCGGTGAACGCAAGCAAGGTGCCCGCCCTCCCGCTCACGAACCCGGCCAAGAGCCGGCCAAAATTTGCCCCTCCGGGTAAAAACGCGGCCGGTGAGGAAGACTGGGTACTCGTTGTCAGGACCAGGGCGGCGTAGTCTCAGGGGTCGGTCCGAAAGGGCCACCGGCATCCGGTACGGTCCAGGGCCAGTCCACACCGTTTTCCCAGATTTGAATGGCGTGAAAACAGCGCGCACCTGGGTGCGCGGCCCCGGACCGGCCATCATTGCCTTTCGTGCCACCCTTTGTCGAACACGGCAACACTGGCAAAGTCCTTGCGCACGAACCGTGTCTTGCAGCTCGTGCTGAATCCCGTCGCTGTGACCTGGACCGCGTAACTGCCGGGGATCTTGGTCTGGGTGTACCGCCCGGTGAGCGTGCCCACCTGTTTCGCGCGCAGCACACGCCGCAGATCATTCAGAACGGCATGGCCCGGGCTCCCGGTCACTGAACCGCCTGGAGCGTAGGCGCCCCCGAGCCCCAGCCCGCCTCCGAGCCAGAGGCGGTTCGCATCGACGGGATCCCGGTGGGTTGGCTTGAGCGTCGATGGTCCAAGCATGAGGCTGTCGATCCGTGGTGCCAGGATGTCTTCATTGCCACCGGCCACCAGCTTGTCTCGCAGCAGCGCGAGCTGGGCCAGGTGCGCGCGCGCCTTGTCTGGCTTGCCGTCCAAAAGAAAGTCGCGAGGCAGTTTCATGCGCGAGAGCTTGGCAAGGTACTGGTCAATCAGGGCAGCGCTGGACGCGACCGGGGCTGCAACCTTGGCCCTGACCTTGAAGCCATCAACGCTTCCGCGATGATCGCGGACCGAGGTCTTCACGCCGATGGCGTCTCCAGCCCGGACAAGCGTAGGCGCTTCGAGTCGCAACTGGAGTGGCGAGCGCACAAAACCACCCACGGTGTAAGCCGTGTGTCGCTGGCGATCGGTTGCCACCTCCACGGTCCACAGGCCCGGTTGGGGATCCTGGATCGTGAAGCTCACATAACCGTCGCCGGCGTTGCGCAGAAACTCGGACGCCGAACGCGGCAACCAGCGGCCGCCCGGCGAGCGCAGCCGCACCGCGACCTCACCCGGGCCCTTCGGATCCCTTGGTACATATTTCAACGCCTTGTCGTGCCAGGCAACCGTGAACAACACCGATTCCGCGCATCCGTCGACCCATCCCGAGACCTGCGACACCGACGCCATCGACGACTCGTTGACGATGACGCCATCGCCGGTCACCTGGCCACGAATGTAGTTGTAGATTTCGAACAGGTCGTCGATCGTCGGCATGAAGTAATAGCGGCCATCGGTGTCATCTGCCAGTTGGGCGAGCAGGGTCTGATCCGACGCCGGCCCCATGGCGCAACTGTAGATCGGCAGGTTCGCCGGCAGCGCCGCCGCTGCGTCCAGCGCAGATGGTTTGGCGGGGTTGCCCTCGTCGCAGCCCTTGTTGTCGTACCCGTCCGAGAGCAGCACCATCGCGCGCCGCGATCCCGCGCCGGTGAGCATGGCACCGGCCGTCTGGATGCCCGCGCCCATGAAGGTGCAGCCGCCAAATCCGACACCGTCGACCGCCAGGGTCGCCGCATCCCTCGTCGCCTGGCCCACGATGGGTTGGGGCGCACCCGTCCCCGGATACGCTTCGACGCCCGAATCCCCGAAACTCACGACTCCGATGGCATCGTCGACCCCCATGAGATCGATGAACTGACGCGACGTCTGGCGCGTGATGTCGACGTAGCCGAAAGTCTGCATGGAGCCCGAGCGGTCGAGTACCGCCACCACGCTGACCGGGTCGGCCGCGGGCACTTCGCCATTGTCGATGACGAGCGCGAAGTCCTGCCAGGTTCCCGCGACATCGGTGCGGGCCGAAGCCGCGATGTTGCTCGCAACAACCGTGATCTCATAGACCCCGGCGGGGTTCTGGACGACCACCGCCTCGGTGTTGTTGAGATCGTCGGCAACGCCGCCCGTTGACGAGAAGGCCCCCGTGAACACGTTGCCACGGAACAGTTGCCCTGTGCCGACCTGGCGTACCTCAAGATCAAGGTCGTTCACGAGCGCGGGGTTTGCGCCAACCGCTCCCGCTGCGTCGGACCACGACAACGCCACCCGCAACGGCAGCGTTGCGTCGGCGGCCGCGACGCGGATCGTGTACTCCTGCCCGGACGCCGTGAAGGCGTGCCGCTGATCGACAAAGATCTTGGGGCCCCGGTCGGCGGCTGGCGCCTGCAACAACGCATTTTCGATCGAGGCGCGCCCCCAGCCCACGTTGTTGTTCGGACCGGCGGCGATCGCACCACCGGCACCGTCGGTCCCCCCCGCGACCGGCTCGGAACTGGAGAGCAGCAGAGCTTTGATGAGGGCGGGGCTGGGCGTCTTGCCAACGCGGGTCTGACGCCACCAGTCGATCAGCAGCGCCGAATAACCCGCGATGTGGGGCGCCGCCATCGACGTCCCGGACATGGGCGCATGCACCGGGTGCAACGTGCCACCGGTGTCGGTGTAGGGCCCGCTGCGGAAGCCGACAGGGCTGTAGGTGGAGATGATGTCGGTGCCCGGTGCAACCAAGGTCGGCAACATGCGCCCATCGGCTGCAGGACCGCGAGACGACCCAGTCGCAATGCCACGGATGTCGTCGTTCGCGGTCATTTCGCCCGGTCGCGCATTCAATGAATTGCCCACCAGAATGGCGTTCTTGGGGTTTTTGGTCACGGTGCTCGCACCCGATCCGCTGTTGCCCGCCGAAAAGACGATCACGAGGGGCGTCTGATCGGTGGTGGTCGGGTCGGCGTCGCGCACGCCCAGGTCGATGGTGCGGTCGTCGGCGGAGTAGTTCGCACCGTTCATCGCCCATGAATTGTTCATGACGGCAGCCCCCTGCTGCACCGACTGCCGCACCCGGGCCGCGACCGTCCCTCCCAGCGCAACGAGTCCCACATCGGCGCCGGGGGCCACCCCTTGCCCCAACAGGAATCCTTGAGGGTCGGCATCGCCGGAGTCGCCATCGCCGGCAACGATGCCGGCCACGTGGGTGCCATGCCCGTCGGTGTCAGCGCCAACGACCGCAGCGCCCGCAGAGTCGACGACGAAGGCAAGGCGTCCGGCAAGATCGGGATGCACGGTTGTGGGGTCGTTGGTATCGATGCCGGTGTCGCACACCGCGACCGTGACGCCGGTGCCATCGACGCCGAGCATGGCCAGATTCGCGGCATAGCCGGTGTTCGGCAGCGTGTTGGGCGCCGCCGTGGCATTCAGATCTTCCATGATGATCTGCGAGCTGCGCTCGTCTTCCAGCACGGGCGCATGAACAGCATCGATCCAGCGCACATCGTCGTGAGCGGCAATGACCGGCAATGCGTCGGTGGGCAGTGTGGCTCTGATGCTGCGGAACATGTCTGGCGACTCGTGCCCCACCTCCATCACCGCCCCGCCCTGCGACTTCACCAGCGTTGCCAAGCCCTCGACATCACCCTCGGCAAGCACCCCGATGTCGACGGCCTCAATCGGTCCCAGCCCGCGGTCGGCACCGGCCTCGGGGTCACCGCTCAACAGCTTGGGATTCACCTTGAGAACCGGCGCCAAAGGACCCGTCCACTCGACGAACGGAAGCGCCTTCGCCGCAGCCACTGTCTCGGCATCGGCACGCACGAAATACGCATGGGGACCAACAGATTCGACAAGGCGTATGCCGCGCTCGGCGAGCGTGGTCAGCCACGACTCCTGGACCGGGCCGACAAGCTGGATCAGATGATTGATGCTGGCAGGGTTTTCAACGTTGGCAAACCCGGCCGGGGGCGGTGGAAGCGTCCCTTTCGCGGTGTCAATCTCGTGGGTGAAGAGCCGGATCGTGTGCGGGTCGCGCACGGCCTTGACGCGCCACCCCTGTTTCTCGAGGCGCGCAAGCTGGCGCTTGTCCGCGTCGATGACGAAGCCGCGGTCCAGCGGACTGATGACGGCGACACCGTCGGCTTCGACGAGGCGCCTGTCGACTTCTGTGCGGTGGGTGATGACGTAGCGTTCAGACATGTCAATGCTCCTTTGATT
>JBFHEQ010000163.1:0-7351 GCA_041584075.1 Hydrogenophaga sp. | reverse complement strand
TTGTGCGACACGGCGGTGCCCACTTCCTTGACGGCGCTGCTCAGGTGTGCGCCGGCGGTTGCGAGTTCTGATTTTTTGGTGGTCTTGCGGGTTGCCATGTTTTTCCTTTGAATGTGAACGTTGACCTGCGATACACGCAGTGATGTGAAATCTACGCTGAGTATGCACTTCTGTCAGTTCGAAAATCACGTGTCTGCTGCAGGCTCACAACACAAGGCACAGCCCTCAAGCCCGAATGGTGACCAGACTGTCTTGGCATTTGGGGTCGAGCAAAGCGCAAGCGCTGTCGGGATCCAGCGAAAGGGCACGCCATGTGAACGGGCAACGCGGGTCGCGGCGCAGCGGCCACGACCACCGTATTGGATTGGCGCCCGGCGCAGATGAGTGGGGGGGCATGGGCGCGAACCTTCCGGGTTCGAGCAGGTGCTGGTGCCACAACCAGGGGGCGGAACTTTCCGGTCGACGGGGCTTTCCGCAGGCCATTTGACAGCCCGGATGCGGGCGACTAGCATGATTTTTCCTCTGTTCTCTAACCGGGAGGCCCCATGTACATGCCCCGATTCTTGCGTTCCTGCTTCGTGGGATTGTTTTTTCTGGGCGCCTGTCTGAGTGCGGTTTTTGCCCATCATGGCTGGCGCTGGACGGACGATGGCCAGTTCGAGTTGACGGCCAGGGTCGAGAAAGCCTCGCTGGGCAACCCGCATGGTGTGTTGATGATGGATGCAGATGGTTCGAAATGGGAGGTCGAAGTGGGTCAGCCCTGGCGCAATGAGCGGGCCGGGTTGACCGATGCGATGTTGGCCAAGGGCGCCGAACTGGTCATTGTGGGCAAGCGTTCGGCCGATCCGAAGGAGCAGCGCCTGAAGGCCGAGCGCATCATCATCAATGGCAAAAATTACGATCTGTACCCTGAACGCCTGCCGGACGGGAAGAAGTAGGCGCGACCACCAGGTGCCCGATTGAACACCTTGTTTGCGTTGCTCGAAGGCCTGGAGCGCAGCGCGTTATCGGTGAGTCTGCGCGCGTCGGAGTGGGTGTATCCGCTGGTCAATGCGTTGCACCTTGTGGGCATCGCGCTGCTGGTCGGGCCGATCATGATCCTGGACTGGCGCGTGCTGCGCCAGCGTGCATCACCGCCCGTGTCTCTGCTGGCCACCGTATTGCTCCCCACCGCTCGCGGAGGCTTTGCGCTGGCGGTGATCGCGGGATTGCTGCTGTTCATCGCTCGCCCGCAGGACTATGCGTTCAATACGCTGTTCCAGATCAAGCTGGCATGCATCGGGCTTGCGCTGCTGAACATCGCAGTCCTCCACCGCAGCCAGGCCTGGCGCCTCGCGTTGGCACACCAGCCGCCCGGGTGGCGCGTGCGACTGGCCTGCGGTCTGTCGGTGGTGTTCTGGTTGCTGGCGTTGTGCCTTGGCAGGCTGATCGGCTACCGGTGACGTGATCTGGCCGAATCCTTCGGCAGGCGGCTGCCTCTGCACATGGATCCGCTGGGTTCATGTCCGGATTTTGTTTGGAACATATGGTTTAAATCTGCTAGCATCTGTGCCCGTTCCAACCGCTGAAGGCGAAGCCATGCCCTGGGAAAAATCATTTGATGAAGACGAAATCGTCGGCAAGGCGATGAACATCTTCTGGGAGAAGGGCTATGAGCCCGCCTCCATGGCCGAGTTGATCGCCGGTACCGGCATCACCCGCGGCAGCCTCTACAACGCCTTTGGCGGCAAGGAGTCGCTGTTCATCAAGGCGCTGCAGAAGTACGACAGGGACAATCGCCGCGCCCTGCTGTCAGAACTGGAAGCGGTGGACGATCCTGTGCGTGCCATCGCGGTGCTGTTTGATGGACTCGTGGCAGAAACTGTGGCCGATACCGAGAAAAAGGGTTGCTTCCTCGTGAACACCGCGTCCGATCTGGGCTCGCATGGCGAGGCGGTCAACAGTCTGGTGCGCAATGGTTTGCGCGAGTTCCAGGCGTTTTTCCGGCGTTGCATCGAGGTGGGCCAGGCTCGCCGGCAAATCCCCCAGGACCTGGAGCCCGAAGCCACGGCCAAAGGTCTGATGGCCATGGTGGTGGCCATTCGGGTGCTGGGGCGTGGCGTGTTCGACGAAGCCTCGCTCAAGACAATCGCCGAGCAGGCGCAACGGCTGCTGCGCTGAGCGGCCAATACCCAGAAATTTTTAGCGGTTATTTTCGCGTTGTTTAAATCGCTTGGTTTAGGTCGAGTACATTTAAACCAATCGATCTAAACAAATCGACCTTGGAGGGCTGACGGAGTCTCTGAATGCACTGCTTCGCGGTCCTGCCGGAAGCGGCTTGTGGCGTCTGTTTCCCCTCTTCCAGTCTCCTCCCTTTTCAACTTTTTCGAAGCGAGCCAACCATGACCCCATTCCAACATCACACCGAAGCCACCGCCCCCGAAGCCAGCAAGGCTTTGCTGGCGCAATCCCTGAAGACCAACGGCATGATTCCGGGCTTGCACGCTGTCATGGCGGAAGCACCTGGCCTGCTGAAGGCTTACAACTTCACGCACGAGCAGTTTGTGAACGCCAGCTTTGACAAAGACGAGCTCACGGTGGTGTGGCAAGCGATCAATGTGGAACATGCATGCCACTACTGCGTGCCTGCCCACACCGCCATTGCCAAAAGCATGAAAGTGGACGATGCGATCACGGAGGCGTTGCGCGAAGAAACGGCGCTGCCAACCCCACGCCTGGAAGCCCTGCGCACCTTCACCCTGAGCGTCGTGCGTGGTCGCGGCAACGTGGACGATGCTGACGTTCAAGCCTTCATCGACGCAGGCTTCACGCAACGACAGATCCTGGAAGTGGTCTTGGGGGTCGCGCAGAAGGTCATGTCCAACTACACCAACCACCTGACCCAGACACCGGTGGACGCGCCGTTCCATAAATTCGCGTGGGAGAAAGCGCCTGCTCTGGCCTGACCGGCCCAGCAGGCGCCATGCCCTGCGGAGCCGAAGCGGCCGCTGAGTGTCCAAAAAAACGCAACCGAGACTTGACCATGACCAAAGACACCTCAAAGCTTCAAATCGACATCGTTTCCGATGTCATGTGCCCCTGGTGCGTCATCGGCTACCAGCAGCTTGCCGCCGCACTGGAGGCGACGGGCACCCCCCACGACATTCGCTGGCATCCCTTTGAGCTGAATCCCAACATGCCGCCCGAAGGGCAGAACATCCGTGAGCATGTGGCCGAGAAATACGGATCCACCAGGGAGCAGTCGGAAGCCAGCCGCGTGCACATGACCCAGGCCGGCGCCGATGTGGGCTTCGAGTTCCGCTACTCGGACGACAAGCGCATGCACAACACCTTCAACACCCATCAACTTTTGCACTGGGCCGAGCAGCAAGGCCGCATGCACGATTTGAAGATGGCGCTGTTTTCTGCCCACTTCACCGATGGTCGCAACCTGTCCGATAACGGGGTGTTGGCCGATGTGGCCGCAGAGACTGGGCTGGACCGTGCCGAAGCGCTGGCCGTTTTGACCGATCAACGCTTTGCCAACGCGGTGCGCGAAGCCGAGCAGTTCTGGATCAATCAGGGCATTCAGGGCGTGCCAGCGGTGGTCTTCAACCGGCGCCACCTGGTGAGCGGGGCGCAGGGCGTGGAGAACTTCACCAGCATCCTGAACCAGCTGGCCGCCTTGCCGAAAGAGGCTGTGCCAGCGCCCTGAGCGTGGTCGCTGTTGGGTCGGCGAGCCACCAGCAGTCGGACTTCCAGCGACCCGCTCCCCCCGCATCGAGACCTCCGTTTGAATCGCGGTTTCCCCTGGAGGGGCGCGGCAACGGACCTCTCCATTCTTCCCATTCGGAACAGCCCAATGACCATGACCACTTCTCACCTCCATGCCCCTGCCCCTGTCCCGCAGGTGCGGATCGGCGTGTCTTCAGCCAGCTTTCTGCTTGGGGCGGGCCTGCTCGGCTTGGTGGTGGGCGTGCTCTTCATCGTGGTGCAGCCCTGGTTTGGCATGGACACACTGACCAGCCGCCACGCGGCGGCGTACCAGCAACTGGGTGGCTGGAGCGCCACGCCTGCCATGTTCATGGCGTGGTTTGCCCATTTGGCGGTGTCGGTGGTGTACGGCGTGATGGGCGGGCTGGTGGTGATGGCCGTCTCACGGTGGCCGGGGGTTGCCATTTGGACACTGGTTTTCACCTGGACCACCACCGTGATCGCGCCGCCAGCGAACGCCATCATCGTGCAACTGGTTTCCTTTCAGCAACTGAAAAGCAGCCAGTTGCCCGCATTGAACTTCAACTTTGATGAAAAGCTGGCGCTGCATCTGGTGGTCTTTGTGGCCATCACCGCACCGCTGTATTTCTTGAAGAAACGCAACCACGCCGGCGGGATCCGCGGCATTTGACTGCGCCACCCGCCGCATGGGCTGTATTGGCTGGTGGTGTCCTGCAAGCTGCAAGGCCGAAAGCGCCCGATGGCGGGAGCCCGCACGGTGTGCCATCCATCCGCGCCGTGGGCTCGATGCCGACCTCAGCCCCCTGTAGAAACTTCCCCCATCACCTTGGCCCATGGCCGCGTCAGGACAACCACCGGCGCTGGTGGTCGTCACCCGTGCCTTTGATGGGCCCCGCCTTGGATCAGGTTCGAGCGAACCCGGGCGGTGGGGCCATCGCTCTGTACCACTGTGGTGTAAGCTGAGATTCAACGTGCGGGGCGCATCGCTGCCTTTGACCGAAGGAGATGAAATGAACCCAGACAAGTCACCATCCGTCCTGGTGTTTGACGTCAATGAGACCTTGCTCGATATCACCACGCTGGAACCGGTTTTTGAGCGGGTCTTCGGCGAGGCTGCGGTGATGCGGGAGTGGTTCGCGCTACTGATCCTCTATTCACAAACCCTGACCTTGTCGGGGCTGTACCTGCCTTTTGGTGCGCTTGGCGTGGCAACGCTGAAGATGGTGGCAACCACCCGAGGTGTGGCGGTGGGCGAAAACGACACCGATGAACTGAAGGAACGCATGGGCGCGATGCCGGCACATGCCGATGCGATGTCCGGGCTCACCCGCTTGCGCGATGCGGGGTTCCGCTTGGTGACGCTGACCAATTCGGCCAGCGGGACGTCCCCCTCTGCATTGGAACGAGCCGGTTTGACACCGTTTTTTGAGCACACCTTCAGCGTCGAGTCGGTACAGAAATTCAAACCGGCGCCTGAGACTTACCGGTTTGTTGCAGGGGCGATGCAAGTTGAAATGGCCGACTTGTGTCTGGTTGCATGCCACCTCTGGGACACGGTGGGGGCGCAGGCTGCCGGTTGCCATGGTGCGCTGGTGACACGCCCACACAACGCCACCCTGCCTGCTGCGAGCGTGCCCCAGCCTGACGTCACCGCTGCCACGCTGGATGAGCTGGCCGAGCTGATGATTCAGCGCTGGCGACCAGGTTGATGGCTTGAACCGGGCTGGCAATAGACTGCAATCCTCCAAGAACCAGGAGCTGTTTTCACCCCATTCGCACTCGGAAAAATAGTGTTAACAGGCCCTAGTGAAGGCCGGGGCCGACATGGTGATCGCCAATACCTTTGCCACCAGCGCTTTGCTGTTCAACGCGCTGGGCCGCGACGACGAGCTCCTGGCCATCGACCGCGCCGCGGTGGCGCTGGCGCAGCGGGCGGTCGAGGGCAATGCTGTGGCGGTGGCCGGGTCGATTTCCACCATGCGTCCGGTGGTGGTGGGTTCAGACCGCACCGATAAACAGCAGGAATGGCCCGAAGCCGAAGCCCGCGCACTGTTCGCGCGCAAGGCCGGCAACCTGGCCGCCGCCGGTGTGGACCTGATCATCATGGAGATGATGCGCGATGTGCGCTATTCGCTCTGAGCCACCGAGGCCGCGCTGGCCACGGGCCTGCCGGTGTGGGTGGGTATCGCCACCGAGCGCCGGGCCGATGGCGAGCTGGTGGGCTTCAGCCACCCCGCCAAACTGCTGGACGACGTGGTGCGCGTGCTTGCTGCCGCCGGGCCCGCGCACATCAACATCATGCATTCGTCCCCCAACGACACCGGGGATGCGATCGAGGTGGTCAAGCGCCACTGGACAGGGCCCATGGGCGCCTACCCGGAGAGTGGTTTCTTCACCATGCCCGAATGGAAGTTCGTGGACATCATCGACCCGGCAAGCCTGCTGGAGCATGCGCGCCGCTGGCGCAGCCAGGGGGTGACGGCTTTCGGTGGGTGCTGTGGGCTGGGCCCGCATCACATTGCTGCCTTGGCCCGCCAGTTCGATCCGGAATGATGCCCGGTTGAGGTATGGGGCCGCCGCTTGTGGCGGAGGTGCAGCGTTGTGAACGCATTCTTGGGGCGGCGCCTGGAGGGTTGCTCTCTGGCCGATCAACCAACGGGGCATCTGGGGTACAAATGCTTCTGTCGCGATCGCTGGCTGGTGGGCTTTAGGGGCTCCTGGCTTGTGGCCTGGAGTCGATCGCGGCGGGTTGGTGAATGAATTACAGCGCAGCGCCATTCATCTGTCCAACACATAATCAATGTGGATCCATCTCGATTCGAGATGCATGGGTATGATGGTCTTCCTCACAACCAGACCCCGGTTTCATGGAACTTCGACAACTGCGCTACTTTGTGGCCATCGCCGAAAGCGGCTCCTTTTCCCGCGCGGCTGAAAAGGTGTTCGTCGCCCAGTCGGCCTTGAGCCACCAGATGGCCCAGCTGGAGAGCGAACTCGGCACCGCTCTGTTTCACCGTTCCCGACGCGGCATCGAGCTCACCGAAGCAGGGCAGCGGTTTGCGCCCCATGCAGTGTCCATCCTCAGGCAAACGGAAGAAGCCGTGGCCAGCGCCCGCCAGACCACCAACGAACCCAGCGGCAAGGTGGTGTTTGGCATTCCGCACAGCGCTTCCAATGCGCTGGCGTTGCCGCTGCTGCGGGCCGTGCGCCAGCGCCTGCCCCGTGTGCAGCTGGAGCTGACCGAAGAACTCACGGGCAACCTGAGCCAGCAGCTCACCACCGGGCAGCTCAACCTCGCCGTGCTGTTTGATGATGGCAACTTGCCCGAGTTCGGGTACACACCCATGCTGAGCGAGCGCATGTACCTGATCGAACCGGCATTGCCTGGCAAGAAACCGCCGCGGCGGATCACGCTGAAGCAGGCGCTGAGCCGCCCGCTGGTGCTCCCGGCGAGCCCGCATGGGGTGCGGCCCATCATCGAGGCGGCTGCGTTGCAGGCTGGTCTGGCTTCGCCCCAGGTCGAGGCGGACATCAGCTCCATCAGCATCCTGCGCACCTCTTTGCTGGCCGGCATGGGCCGCACCTTGTTGCCCGTGATGCCACTCAAACAAGAGGTGGAGGCGGGCCTGCTGTGGGC
>JBFHEQ010000162.1:0-7397 GCA_041584075.1 Hydrogenophaga sp. | reverse complement strand
GCGGCCTTCGCTGTCGGTCGCATCCACCGAGGCACCTTGCGCCAGGGCGCGCTTGACGGCTTCGGCGTCGGCGGCTTTTGTGGCTTTGTGCAGCGCCGTGCTTGAAGCGGATTTTTTCGCCAGCGAGGCTGAGCGTTCTTTCAGCGGTTCATCGCGCCTTGTGGACAGGCGTTCATCTGTGTCTTGGGCCGCTGAGGGCAGGGGTTGGACCTGGTTCATGGCGGGTGCAACGGATGCATCCAGACTGCGCTTCTGCTCGGGCGCAGCCACTTCGCTGGTTGTTTCTCCGGTCTGGGCCGCAGGGATCTCGGCAAGGGCTGGAGCCGTTTCACGGCGTGAGCGCGAATCTTCTACACCGTGCAGCTGCGGCGGTTGTGGTTTCATGGCGGGCGCGAACTGCGGTGCTGCGCTGCGTTGGTCCGCGCTGGCGCCAGGCAGAGGTTGTGCCGCAGCTGTGATCGGTTCTTGCAGGGCATCGGCCATGGCGGGGGCGCTGGTCGGCCCCGCTTTGGAGGTCTGCGTTTCAGTGGTTGCCACCGATGGCGACCGTGGCGTGGCTGGGCCCCAAGCGGCGCTTTGTTCCTCGGGCGTGCCCCGGTCGAACTGCAACACCAGCAATCCCACCATGCCCAACACGGCGAGGCTGCCCAGGGCCCGGAGCTTCCAGGCACTGTCGTTGGCGGCGTGCGGTCGTTCCCGGGTGGCCTGTGAGTCTTGTTCTTCAGCCATGGTGCGTGCGTGTGCCAGTACCCGTGCGCGCAGTGCGGCACTGGGCCGTGTGGCATCGTGCGCATTGGCCTCCTGATAGCGCTGCAGCAGAGGGTCGCTCACCGGCCGCTGATCTGTTGACGGCGGATTGGGGGTGCTCATGCGAAGGCCTCCAGGGTTTCTCGCAGGCGGGCGCGGGCGTAGCGCAGCCGGCTCTTGACGGTCTCAAGGGTGGCGCCGGTGGCATCGGCAATTTCGGCCAGGCTGAACCCGCCTTCGGCCTGCAGCAGGAATGCGGTGCGTTGGTGTTCGGGCAGGGCAGCGAGGGCATCGAGCAGGGCTTGCGCCTGCTCCCTGGAATCCAGGCGCCGCTCCGGGCCAAAGCCCGATTCCGCGGCCAGCGTATCCGCCAGTGCCGCCCCGTCTTCGCTCTGTGCATCGAGGCTGGCCAGGGGCTTGTGGCGCCGCCAATGGTCGACCAGGCGATGGTGGGCCAGCGTGAACAACCAGGTGCGAAAGCGGGCCAGTGCCTGGTATGTCGCTGCATGCAGCACCACGCTGAACCACACGTCCTGGGCCAGTTCATCGGCCAGCGCCGGGTTCTGCAACTGGCGTTGCAAGAACCGCCACAGTGGCAGGGCGTGGCGATCGTAGAGCGTTTCAAAAGCGGGCACGTCGCCTGCAGCGTAGGCCCGCATCAAATCGCCGTCACTGGTGTCGCGGTGCACATGCATGCGCTGGATTATGAGCGGGACAACGGTAGGGTTGGGTAGCCTCCCGTGTGCAGATCAGGTGCCCGGTTTGCGTTGAGCGTTTCGGGCGGAACATGGGTCAGTAGGGGTCGGGGGCATAACGCACCGGGCCGGGGTCCGGGAATGCCTGCGGCCGGTTCGGGATGGGCATCGATGGAATGATGCCCATGGCGATGAGGTTTTCCCGGCTGTCGTAGCGGATGCGCACAATCTCGTCGGGCCTTGTGTTGCGGCGTTCAAACGCGGTGTGGGAGATCCGGTCATGTTCGCGTTCGCCGTGGGCGGTGCCCAGGCGTGGAGCCGGCATGGGCGCGCTCTTTCGCGCGGTTTCCCGCTCCTCCGCACCGCTGCTGTCGGCTTTGTCCGTCGACTCTGTGGCCGCGCTGCGCGAACTCTGGGGCGATGATGGTGCGGCCTCAGCCAGGTTGCCTGCGGTGTCTGGGCTTTTGCTTTCGCCCCGCAACCGCAGTGCCTGCGACCACGGCGGCGCAGTCGGGGCCACGCTCACGGGTGGCAGGGATGCTTTCTCCCGGAAAATGGCGACACCGATCACGCCCAGGTGATCGGGGCGGCCGGTGCGCTCTGCATACGAAGCGGGAGCGGCCGCGAAATGAAACGAAGCCACTTCGTGGTCGCTCTTGCGCCAGCCCGTGATGCGGTAGGCCTGGCGAGGCTGCAGCACGTAGCCCGTCTGGTGCAGGGCGGCGGTTTCCCCGGAGACCACGTTGATACCGTCCACGGAAACCACGCCCAGCACCCGCCCATCTTGCCGGTTCTGTATCGACACGGCGTAACGCGCACCGGGCCTGCCGGCGATCCAGTGGTCGCCCCGGTGGCGGGTCACAGGCAGAACTTCGCCGCTGTCGCGGTCGATCACCTGGATATCGGTGAGCCGACCCAGCGCTTGCGCCGGCAGAGACCCGAGCAAGGCCAGGGACGCCAGAAGGGACAGTGCCAGGCGGCGAGGAAGGGCTGGGCAGCCAGCGGTTGTGCGTTTCATGAAGGAGCTCCAGAAAGTTGGGTGAGCCCACTGAAACGTCGTCCAGAGATAAAAGGGGTTAAAGCACGTGGCGTGGCTTGGTAACTGTATGTAACCGAATCGGGCGGATGATCATCCGGGGCGCCTGGCTCGGCACCCATGGGAAATGGGCGATTGGCGTCTGATTGTTGCGATTTCAGCAATACAGAGTCGCTGTTGCAAGGGTTTTTCCTGATTGATTGGCGTTTTAAAGTTCACCCATCGCAGCAAACAACGCTTCCGAAACAAAACGCAAGGAAGCGCAACCGCAGCGAAAAGACAACCGGCCGGGTGGCCGGCACGATCCATCAGCCAGTCATTCAAACCTTTGTTTTTCCGTCTCGAAAGGACACACACCATGAACTCCGCAAAATTTTCCGCCATCGTCCTCGCCGTTGCCGCAGTGGCATCGGGTTCCGCATTCGCCGCTGACGGTGGTCTCAGCCGTGACGAGGTGAAAGCCGAACTGGCCGCTGCCCAGCGCGCCGGCAACGTGGTCGCCAATGGCGAAACCGGTGCCTTGGCCAAGGACATGTTTCCTTCTCTGTACCCCGCTGCCCAGGCCACTGCAAGCCTCAGCCGCGACCAAGTGAAGGCTGAACTGGCCGCTGCCCAGCGCGCCGGCAACGTGATGGCCAACGGTGAAACTGGCCAGACGGTTGCCGACTTGAACCCTGCTCAGTTCACTGTTCCAGTGCTGGCCAAGACACGCGCCGATGTGAAAGCCGAACTGATCCAGGCCCAGCGCACCGGCGACATCGTGATCAACGGTGAGACCGGCCAGACCCTGGCCCAGGCCTACCCAGAGCGCTTCGAATCGGCGATCGCTGTGGCTCAGAGCAAGTCCCGCGCTGAAGTGCGTGCCGAAGCCCGCGAAGCCGTGCGCAATGGTGAGTTCATGGCCAACGGCGAAACTTTGATGCAAGCCTACGAGCAGTTCCCAGGTCGCTACCCTGTTCAGTCGGCCAACTGACCCCCGGGAACACGGTTCCTCTGTTTTCTCTCCTCTCCAAGGGCGCCTCAGGGCGCACTTCCAAGCCGGCAGCGTGCTGAACGCCGCCGGCTTTTTTTTGCTGCGAAGAACCCTTTTCATGTTTCCCAAAGCATGGGAGATCAAGACCTCAGGGTGTTGAGGCAGGGCCCCGCCGCCGCGGCGCTCTGGTACAAACCGCTTTTCATTCAGGAGGATTCACATGGGCACTTTCGCAAAAACCATCTTGTTCACGGATACCGATGGGCGCGCCCGATTCCGTGAGGAGACCGTGGCGCTCGACGAAGGCACGCCAGCGGCACGCCTCTCAACCCTGATGGCCAGTGGTGGCTACCAGCTGCGAGAAAGTCCGGTCGGCTTTCGCTCGGCGTTTCACTGTTCAGGGACGCCGCAATGGCTGTTTGTCTTGCAGGGTCAGATGGAGATCGGCCTGCAAGACGGCAGTACCCGTCGCTTTGCGCCTGGCCAGCATTTCTATTCAACCGACACCTTGCCCGAAGGGGCCACCTTTGATCCCCAGATCCATGGCCATTGGAGCAGACAGGTGGGTCCTGAGCCCCTGGTCACACTTTTTGTGAGAGCTTGAAGAGCGCATGAGGCTCGGACAGGCTGGGCCTGTTCGAGACGAAATGTGGGGTCGCGGACTGGCGCGATGGCCGACGCTGGCGAGACCGTCCGGGTGACGGGTCGTCGTTCATGGCTTCGTGCTGCTTTGGTCCAGGGCTGACTTTTGTACCAGCGCCATGCCGCCGCATGGGCCGCTGCCTCTCCCGCCTGTTTTCCCGACTTGACGCACCTTCCCGGTCCTTTGTTTCCGGGGGAGTCCATGTGGGCGGTCCCGCCTTGACCCAGTACCTTGTTTGAACGGGATGACCTTGCGTCGCATGCAAGGGTTTTCCACAGTTACAGCCTGAGCAGTTTCATTTTTAGAATGACATGAAACCGGTTTCCATTTGTCCGAGGCCTGCATCAACGCAGGCCTCGGACAGAAGAAGTTCATGGGGCGGAGCTCTGTTGGGCAGGGCTGTCGGTCAACGGGTAGCAGCAACTTTTTAAAGGTGACATCATGAAGCGCAGAAATCTTGTTCTCAGTTCCCTGGCCCTGGTGGGCAGCATGGCCGCCTGGCCTGCTTTGGCCGCATTCCCTGAGAGGCCCGTGACGGTGATCTGTCCTTGGTCGGCCGGCGGCGGCACCGACACCTTGTTGCGCGCCCTGTCGAAAGAGGCCGAAAAGCACCTGGGGCAGACCATCAATGTGGTGAACCAGACGGGCGGCGGCGGCGCCATCGGCCACAACGCGATTCGGGCAGCACGCGCCGACGGCTACACGGTGGGCATGATCACGTTTGAATTGAACTCCCTGCCGCCACAAGGGCTGGTGCCGTTCACCTGGAAAAACTTTGATCCGCTGATGCGCATCAATTCGGACCCGGCCGCGCTGACTGTGCGCGCCGATGCACCGTACAGCACCGTGCGTGGCTTCATGGACTACGCCAAATCCAACCCAGGCGAAATCACGATCGGCAACTCCGGTCCTGGCTCGGTGTGGCACATTGCCGCAGGCTTGGCCGCCGACAAGACAGGCGTGAAGGTCAAGCACGTGCCCTTTGACGGTGCGGCGCCAGCTGTCACGGCGCTGGTGGGCGGCCACATCAAGGCGGTGGCGGTGTCGGTCGCAGAGGTGCGTGGCCAGGTACAGGCCGGCAACCTGAAGATTCTGGGCGTGATGTCGGCCGAGCGCGACAAACAGTTCCCCGACGTGCTCACGTTCAAGGAGCAAGGGCTGGATGTGCAGTTTTACACCTGGCGTGGACTGGGCCTGCCCAAGGGCGTGCCTGCCGAAGCCAAGGCCAAAATTGCCGACGCGTACAAAAAAGCCTTTGATTCCCAGGAGTTCAAAGACTTTGCCGCCAAGGCGTCGCTCAACCTGTCGTTCCAGGACAGCGTAGCGTTCACCAAGTTCCTCGAGCAGAACTACAACGACGTTGAAGCGGTGATGAAGGGTCTGGGTCTGGCCAAGAAGTAGGCCTGATTCCGGCCAAAGGGGGCGTGGAGCCCCCTTGGTTTCTTTTCAGCGCCCGACCTGAGGCCGGCGCAAGGTGGGTGGAACATGAAAGTTGCAGACCTGGTCGGTGGCATGCTTGGAGTCTCCATTGGGCTTTTCGCCCTGTGGATGTCCTGGCACATGCCGGCCGATGTCGTCATGAAAATCGGACCGGGATTCTTTCCGGGCATCCTGTCTGGCCTGTTGGTTCTGTTCAGCTGTGTGCTCTTGGTCAAGACCTTGCGTGAGCGCGGTCGCGTGCAGCATGTCGCTGACGGGCCTGCGACCACGGGTGAAGGCAAGGTGCGTGGTCTGCTGACCCTGGTCGCGACATTTGCATTTGTGGCCGCCCTGGAACCGGTGGGTTTCATACCGAGCGCCATTGTCTTTCTGACTTTGATGATGCTGGTCATGGGCCAGCGCAAGCCCCTGCCCATTCTCCTGGCACCGACCCTGGTCACGGTGGGGGTCTGGCTGGTGTTCGAGAAGTTGCTCCATCTGTCCATGCCCCCGGGCATCCTCGAAGGCCTGCTGTCGCAAGGATAGATCATGGGATTTGACTGGAGTTTGCTGGTTTCAAGCTACTCGGCGGTTTTTTCGCCGGGCATCGTCTTGATGATTTGTATCGGCGTGACCGCCGGGATCACCCTGGGGGCGCTCCCCGGGCTCACCGCCACCATGGGCGTGGCGCTGCTGGTCCCCCTGACGTTTGGTCGCCCGCCGCTGGAAAGCATAGCGATGCTGATCGGCATCTACAGCGGCGCCATGTACGGCGGTTCGATATCGGCGATCCTGATACGCACACCGGGCACACCTGCTGCTGCTGCCACGCTGATGGAAGGGTATCCAATGGCCCAGCGAGGCGAGGCCGGGCGGGCCATGTCCATGGCGCTGTTCGCCTCATTTTTTGGTGGTGTGGTCGGCGCACTGGTCATGACGTTTGCCTCACCTTGGGTCTCGGGCATTGCGCTGGAGTTTGGGCCGGTCGAGTACTTTGGCTTGGCCATCTTCGGCTTGTCGGTCATCGTCTCCATCTCCGGGCGCTCCTTGATCAAGGGTGCGATGTCGGCGCTGTTTGGCTTGCTCATTGCGACGATCGGGTTTGATCCCATCTCCGGTTTTCCCCGGTTCACGTTCGGCACGATGGAGATGATGGAGGGCCCACCGTTCATCCCGGTGCTGATCGGTCTGTTTGCGGTGTCAGAGGTGTTCAACGAGGTGCAGAAAACGGGCGCTGTGGTCCAGGTCAAAGCCAGGATCGACCGTTACTTTCCCAGCTGGGCCGACATTCGCAAGAGCTTCAAGACGCTGTGTCGATCCAGCGTGATCGGTACGGGCGTGGGTGCCATTCCGGGCGCGGGTGGTGACATCGCTGCTTTTGTGGCCTATGGCGAAGCCAAGCGAAACTCAAAGACCCCTGAAAAATTTGGCACCGGTGAAATCGAAGGGCTGGCGGCCAGCGAAAGTGCCAACAACGCCTGTTCTGGTGGTGCCATGATCCCTTTGCTGTCGCTCGGCGTTCCTGGCGACGCGGTGACGGCGGTCTTGCTGGGCGCATTTGTGGTTCAGGGGCTGCAACCTGGACCCATGCTCTACAAGGAGCACATGGATTTTGTGTACCAGATCTTCGCGTCCATGATGCTGGCGCAGATCGCCATGCAGTTCATCGGCATGGCCGGCATCCGCTTGTTTGCCAAGGTGATCCTGGTTGATCGCGCCATTCTGACGCCGTCGATATTCGTGTTGTCCATGGTGGGTGCTTTTGCCATGCGCAGCAACGTGTTCGATGTGTACACCACGCTGGCCTTTGGCCTGCTGGGTTACATCATGACCCGCAACGACTACCCGCTCTCGCCCATTTTGCTGGCGCTGATTCTGGGCCCG
>JBFHEQ010000161.1:0-7418 GCA_041584075.1 Hydrogenophaga sp. | reverse complement strand
TGGGTGAGGTGCTGGGTGATGGCGCGATCGAATCCGTTGACCGTGGCGAAGTCGAGTGCGGCGTCCATGCGCAGCGCGTAGGTGGTGGGGCCCAGCGCCGGGAGGTTCCACAGGTGCCGGTCGCGCAGGCTGCCGTCGGGGTGCAGGCCCACCTCGATGATGCGGGGGTGCAGGCGCATGAACAGAAAATGGCTGAGCGCCATCACGACGCCGGCGAGCACGCCCCAGTACAGGCGGGGCGCGGACACGACGGTGACGACCAGGGTGATCAGGGCGATGGCGGTCTCCACCCGGGATACCCGCCACAGCCGCACAAAGTCGCTGGGGGTGATCAGACCCTGCACGGCCACCAGCACGATCGCGGCCAGCACGGCCATGGGCACGTGGTGCAACGCTGGCGTGAACAACAGGGCGAGTGCCACGACGGCCACCGAAAACAGCACCGACCAGCCGGTGCGGGCCCCTGCATAGCGGTTGAGGGCCGAGCGGGAGAATGACGTGCTGGTGGGGAAAGCGCCGCTCAGGCCGGAGGCGATCTTGCCCAGGCCGTGTCCGATGAGGTCTTGCTCGCGGTCCCATCGCTGGCCCTGGTCGCGGCTGTCCACGCGCGCGCTGGAGGCGGTTTCCAGAAAACTCACCAGCGTGATCACGAGGGTGGGCAAGACCAGCTGGCCCAGGGTGTCCCAGCCGGGCCAGCCGGGCAGGTAGACCCCGGGCAGGCCACGAGGCAGGTCACCGATGACCGCGCCACCGGAGGCCTCGAATCCCGTCCACGCGCTGATGGCCGACGTGGCCGCGACCAGCAGCAGCACGGTGGGAAAAGACTTGCTGAGGCGGCGCGCCACCAGCAGGGTGAGGTAAGCGCCGATGCCGAAGGCCAGTGTGGCCACATGCAGGCTGGGTTGGGTGAGCTGGGCCAGCCAGCCGCCCTGCAGCCCGATCAATGCCGGGAGCTGCGAGGCAATGATGAGCACCGCCGCGCCCTGGGTGAAGGCCATGAGCACCGGCGCATTGACCAGGCTGAGCAGCCAGCCCGACTGCATGAACCCCAGCCCGATCTGCAGCAGGCCCGAGAGCAGGGCCAGCCACACCGCCAGCTCGATCCAGCGGGCGCTGCCGGGGTCGGCGAGGCCGGCCAGCGAAGCGCTGACCAGCAGGCAGGACAGGGCGGTGGGTCCCACGGACAGCCGTGGCGAGGCGCTGAACAACACGGCAACGAGCGCGGGCAGCATGGAGGCGTAGATGCCGGTGATCAGCGGCATGCCGGCCAGGCTGGCGTAGGCGATGCCCTGGGGCACGACCATGAGCCCGACGGTGATGCCGGCCAGGGCTTCGTTGCGCAGCAGGCCGGGCGTGGGCCGCTCCCATTGCAGGAAAGGCAGGCGCTTCAGCCAGGAGTGAAAAGTTGACATGGGTGAATGTTAAGGGCTGGTGCCTGTGGTGCCCGTGGGGGCGATGGCATGGGCCAGGGCCGGTCCGATGGCCTGCATGACCACCTTGATGCGCATGGTCTGGCTCAGCTCCTTGTGGGTGATGACCCACAGGGGGGTGCGCAGACTGCCGATGGCATCGGTGAGCGGTTGCAGCTCGGGGCAGCTGCGCTCCAGAAAAGCGGGCAGCAGGGCGATGCCCAGCCCGGCGCGCAGCATGGCCAGGGCGTGTTCAAAACTGTCCACCCGCAACACCACCGAGCTGTCAGGCACTTCTTCGAGCAACCAGCGGTCGAATTTCAGCTCGCGGGCGTCGCTTTCAAAAGCAATCCAGCGGCGCTGGCGGGCGAGCGTGGTGTGCTTTTGCAGCCGGGGCTGGATGCCCGGGCGCTTGAGCCCGTAGACCTTGAAATCGAGCTGGGCCAGTTGGCGCCCCACCAGCCAGTCGGGCACGGCGTCGGAGATGCGCAGGGCCACATCGGCTTCTCGTCGGGTGAGGCTCACGAGGTCGCGGGTGGACAGCAACTCGACCTTGACGTCGGGAAACGCGCTGGCGAACTGGCCCAACACCTGCGGCAGGGCGTGGGCGGTCAGCACACCGGCGGCGGTGATGCGAACATGGCCCTGGGGGCGCAGGTCTTGCCCGATGACCCGCATTTCGGCCGCCTGGGCGGCGGGCGCCATGTGTTCTGCTGCCTGGATCAGTTCTTCGCCCGCTGCCGTGGGCGTGTAGTGCCCGCGCAGCCGGTCAAACAGCCGGGCATTGAGGCGGGTCTCGATGGAGGCCAGCTTGCGCAGCAGCGTCACATGTGACATCGCCAGCGCTTCTGCAGCCCGAGACAGCTGGCCGACGCGGGACACCACCAGCACGATTTCAAAATCGCCCCAGTTCAACAGCGGCCTGCCCTGTGTGGTGTTGGCGCCACCGAGGGGCGGGGAAACTTCGGGCGGCACTGGATGGCTTTTCATTCTTGATAATCCAGTTCTTCATTTTTAGACTTTGATTGTCGTATTTGTTGTATTAGCATGAAAGCATTCTTTTTCACTTTGCCCAAGGAGCTTTCATGGAACGCCTCAGCCATGCCCTGGCCTGGACCACGGTGGCCTTCACCGTGTTGTTCGCCGGCCTCAACTGGTCCGCACTCACCGCCACCACCAGCCTCAATTTCCTGTTCGCCGACGTGCAGGCCTCGTTGGGACTGACGCTGCTGGCGTTTGCCGGCGTGTTCGCGGCCCTGTTCCTGATCGCCACGCTGTACAGCCGTGTCGCCGGGTTGATCGAAACCCGTCGCCTGCACAAAGAGCTGCGCACAGCCCAGCAAATGGCCGACAAAGTGGAAGGCTCGCGCTTTGAGGCTTTGCAGAAAACCATGCTGGAAGAATTCCGTGCACTCAATGCGCGGCTGGGCGAGCTGGAGGCCGCAAAGAAACCCGTGGATGTGGTTATGCCCACCGCGGTGGGGCGGATGTGAATACGCAACGCCCGCAGGTTTTGGCCCGCGTGCTGAAGGTGCGCCCGTCGGAGCTGGAGCAGCAGGATGCCGCTCTGCTGACCGAACTGGCCAGCCGGCTGGAATCGATAGGGCGCAGCTACAGCACCATGGCCCAGCAGGTGGGGGCCTTGTACATCAGGGCCGACGAATCGGGCCTGGACAGCTTGACACAGGTGCTGGACCGGCCCATGCGCAACGCTTCTGCCGACCAGCAAACATTCGATGCCCTGCTGGAAGCCACCTTGCAGGCGAGGCAAGACCGGGCAGCTGACTGAGCGTTGCGGGTGTGCGCCACGGCGACGTACCGCTGAGCCGGCCCCATTTGTGGCAAGCTCCAGCGAATGCCGCCAGCCCGACAGACGCTCAGGGTTGAGTCGCGCGGTGTGCCCCGTTCATTCCCCACTCCTTGTCGAGGTTCATGCAAACCAACCAGATCCTCATCCTGTCCATCCTGGCGGTCGCGGTCGGCATGTTTGCCTGGGGCCGCTGGCGCCACGACATGGTGGCCGCCGGTGCCTTGCTGGCCTGCGTGGTCACCGGGCTGATGCCTGCGCGCGAAGCCTTCCTCGGGTTTGGGCATCCGGCCGTGATTTCGGTGGCCTGTGTGCTGATCTTGAGCCGGGGGCTGCAGATTTCGGGTGCTGTCAACGTGCTGGCCCGCCACACCTTGCCCCAGCAGGCGGGCACGGCGGTCAGCCTGTTGACTTTGGTGGGGCTGGGGGCCTTGCTGTCGGGGTTCATGAACAACGTGGGCGCCATGGCTTTGCTGATGCCTTTGGCGATCCAGCTTGCACGCCGCCTGCAGATCGCGCCCGGCCAGGTGCTGATGCCGCTGGCGTTTGGCACCATCCTGGGCGGCATGACCACGCTGATCGGTACACCACCCAACCTGATCGTGTCGGGATTTCGCGCCGAGCGCGGCCTGGGGGGCTTTTCCATGTTCGATTTCACGCCGGTGGGCCTGGCCGTGGCTTTGGCGGGCGTGGTCTTTGTGGCGCTGGTGGGCTGGCGTCTGGTGCCGGTGCGCAAGCAGTCGGGGCTGGAGGGATTTGAGACCGGTGCCTACCTGACGGAGGCCCGGGTGATGGCCGACAGTGCGTCCATCGGAAAGGCGCTGTACGAGCTGGATCCGGTGCTCGATGAGGCCGGCGCTCAGGTGGTGGGGATGTCGCGCGATCACATGCGCGTGATCGCCCCCTACCCCGGTCGGCGCCTGCGAGAGGGCGATATTCTGGTCCTGGAAGCCGAGGCCGAGTCGCTGGCCAAGTTGCTGACCTCGCTGGGCCTCAAGCTGGAAGAGTCGGTGCATCCCGACAGGGCCCCTGCCGAGGCACCGGTCGAGGCAGACCCGCTGGCTGGCACAGGTCAACCCGGGGCGGAGGCGGTGGCCGCTGCCGCGGCCGATGCCACAGCGCTGCCCGCCAGCGAGGATGCTTCCAAGAACCATTCGCGCGACATCGTGTTGATGGAGCTCGCCGTGCGCCCGGGCTCGTTGCTGGAAGGCCGGTCGGCCAGCGACATCCAGTTGCGCACCCGCTATGGCCTGAACCTGCTGGCGGTGTCGCGGCACGGCGAGCGCGCCCTCAAGCGCCTGCGGCTGATGGCGCTCAAGCCCGGTGATCTGTTGCTGATGCAAGGCCCGGTGGAGGCGTTGGCCGAGTTCGCGGCGGACATGGGTTGTGTCCCGCTGGCCCAGCGCGAGCTGCAGATTCCCAATGTGCGCCGCGCCTGGATGGCCACCGGCATCATGGTGGCGTCGGTGGCTGCTGCGGCGCTGGGTCTGCTGCCGGCGGCGGTGGCCTTTGCGCTGGGCGTGCTCGCGTCCATGGCGTTCCGTACGGTGCCTTTGCGCGCGGTCTACGAGTCCATCGACTGGCCGGTGATCGTGCTGCTGGGCGCCCTGATTCCGGTGGCGGCGGTGATGGAGGCCACGGGCACGGCCGAGATGATCGCCCGCGTGTTGCTGGAGCATGTCGCTCAGGGCAGTCCGGTGGGGGCGCTGGTGCTGGTGCTGGTGGTCACCATGTTTTTGTCGGACCTGATCAACAACGCCGCGACTGCTGCCGTGATGTGCCCGATCGCCATCGGCACGTCGGTGGCGCTGGGCGTGAGTGCCGACGCCTTTCTGATGGCGGTGGCCATCGGCGCGTCCTGCGCTTTCCTGACACCGATCGGACACCAGAACAACACCCTGATCCTCGGGCCTGGCGGCTTCCGCTTTGGTGATTATTGGCGCCTGGGCCTGGCGGTGGAGGCGATCGTGGTGGCGATCAGCGTGCCCACGCTGCTCTGGATCTGGCCACTTTGATCTTTGAGAACAACAAGAAGAACCGTATGAACAACGAACACGAACACGAACACGAACAAGACGACGATCACGAGGACGATCACGATCACGAGGTCGATACCGGCAGCGGCAAAGGCCCGGGTCATCCCGCCTCGCGCGCGGTCACCGACAGCGAGCGCATCATCGAGGCGCTGGATGCGGGACGCAACAAGCGGGTTCGAAAACTCATGGCGGGGTTGCACCCCGCCAAGATCGCGGCCCTGATCGAGCGGCTGGATGACGAGCGACGCGATGCCTTGTGGCAACAGGTGGACGCTGCCCTGGAAGGCCGCATCCTGCCCCATCTGCGCGCCGAGCCGCGCCAGCATTTCCGCGCGCTGGACGTGGAGGACCAGGCGGAAGATGCGGCCGAAGTGATCGAGGCCGGCACGTCCGCGCGAGGAGGCAACAAGACGATCGGCCATTTGCAGGCGGTGCGGGAAGCGCTGGCCGATGGTCGCCTCAAGCGGGTGGGCAAGTTGCTGCACCGCACCCACCCCGCCAAAGTGGCGGGCCTGCTGGAGGCCTTGCCGCCCGATGAGCGCCGGGAAGTCTGGAGCATGGTCGAAACCGATCGCGCGGGCAAGGTGCTGACCTTTCTGCACGAAGAGATTTGCGCCGCGCTGGCACAACAAATGGAGCCCGGTGAGCTCGCCGCCAGTGCCCACTTCCTGGAGCTGGACGATCTGGTGGATCTGATCCAGTCGCTGCCGACTGCGCTGGGTGCCCAGCTGCTGGTGGCCACCGGTGGCAGCCGCCGTCAGCAGCTCGAAGCGCTGCTGTCTTACCCCGAAGACACGGCCGGCGGCATGATGAACGCCGACCCGATCGAGGTGCGCGCCGATGTGCGCGTGGGCACGGTGATGCGCTACCTGCGTTTGCTGGAAACCTTGCCGCCACAGACCGACATGCTGATGGTGCTGGACCGCCATGGTCTCTACCAGGGCGTGCTGCGCCTGAGCACGCTGGTGACCGCCAACACCGATACCCGGGTGTCCGACCTGATGCAGGACGACATCGCAGGCATTCCGGTCGACATGCCGGCGACCGAGGTGGCACAACTCTTTGAAGACCACGACCTGCTGTCTGCGCCCGTGCTGGACGCGGCCGGGCGGCTGGTGGGCCGCATCACGGTGGACGACGTGGTGGACCAGATCCGGGAGGACTCCGATCGCACCGTGATGCAGATGGCCGGTCTGGACCAGGAAGCCGATATGTTCGGCCCGGTGCTGGCGGGTTCGCGCAGCCGGGCCGTGTGGCTGGGCATCAACCTGATCACAGCCTTGTTGGCCGCTGCCGTGATCAGCCGTTTCGAGGCCACGCTGGAGCAGTTGGTGGCGCTGGCCGTGCTCATGCCCATTGTGGCCAGCATGGGCGGTATCGCCGGCAGCCAGACGCTCACCCTGGTGATCCGTGGCCTGGCCCTGGGGCAGGTTCAGAAAGGCAACTTGCGCCTGCTGTTCACCCGCGAGATGGGCATTTCGGCCATCAACGGGGCGTTGTGGGCGGCGGTGATCGGGCTGCTGGTGTTCGCCTGGTTTGGCAACGCCATGTTGGGCGGCATCATCGGCGTGGCGATTCTGATCAACCTGTTGAGTGCCGCCTCGGCGGGCCTGGCGATCCCGCTGATGCTGCACCGTCTGGGCATCGATCCGGCGCTGGCGGGCAGCGTGATCCTGACCACGGTGACCGATGTGGTCGGTTTTGCGGCCTTTCTGGGGCTGGCGACCTTGTGGCTGACCTGACAACCTGCGGTTGTCAGGCCGGTGCGTTGCCCAGCGTGTCGTAGATCAGGTTGGCGGCGGCCAGGTCTTCCAGGGCGCTGCCCACCGACTTGAACACCGTGCGCTCGGCGTCGGTCTTGCGGCCGGTGGCCACACCCTTGGACAGGGTGGTGAGCGTGCCCCGGATGTCGTCGGCGTGGAACACGCCGTGGGCCATGGGGATCAGCAGATCGCCGCTTTTCTTCAGGGCCTCGTCGGTGTCGACAAAGATGCGGGCGTTTTCGAAACAGGCGTCGTCGGCCTCGCGCATGGCGGGGGTGAAGCTGCCGATGAGGTCCAGGTGGCTGCCCGGTGCCAGCCAGGCACCACGCACCACAGATTCCATCGACAGGGTCGCGCAACTCACGATGTCGGCTTCGCCGCAGGCCACGGAGAGGTGGCTGAC
>JBFHEQ010000160.1:0-7461 GCA_041584075.1 Hydrogenophaga sp. | reverse complement strand
GCCAGCTCGGCCTGTGCGGCCTGGACATGCGCGGCGCGCAGGTTCAGGCTCGTGCCCAGGCCCAGCATCATCCGTTGCCGCCAATGCAGGCGAAGGTCTGGTGCGGCGCTCGATCCGGTGGAGGCCGCCACACCCAGGGTTGCGAACAAGAAGAGTCGTCTCTGCAGGGTCATCGAGGGCCTCCTTGCTTCAGGTGCGGGCCTGGCTTGCCGCGGCGGAGACGGGCAGGGGCCGCACGGGGATCACCCGCCCCTTGCGCTTTTCGAGCACGCGCGGGGTGCACAGCGCATCGCTCTCGTAGATCACCACGCAGTCCAGACACTGGAAGCATTCCTGGTAGTCGATCTTGCCCTGCGGCTCGATGGCCTGGTACTCGCAACGGTGGCGGCAGGTCTGACAGGGCTTGCCGCATTCGGCGCGACGCGGCAGCCAGTTCAGCAGCCGCACCCGCCCCAGCACCGCCAGCCCTGCGCCCAGTGGGCAGATGTACCGGCAATAGCCCTTGTAGACAAAGGCACTGAGCAACAGCAGCGCCACGGCCCACAGCACGAAAGGCCAGGAGCGGTCGAAAACCAGGGTGATGGCGGTCTTGAACGGCTCCACCTCCACCGCCTTGTCGGTCCAGGGTGCCGAGAAAAACGGCATGGCCAGAACCCCGGCGAGCACCACGTACTTGACGAGCTTCAGACGGCTGTCGGTGCGGGTGTGCAACCGCCATTGGGGCAGTTTGATCCAGCGCGCCAGGCTGGCAATGAGGTCTTGCAGCGCGCCAAACGGGCAGAGCCAGCCGCAGAAGGTGCCACGGCCCCAGAGCACCAGCGACACCGCCACATAGGCCCACAAGAACACCGTCATCGGGTCGTACAGGAAGAAGTCCAGGCTGCGCCCCTCCAGAAGGGCCTGAATGGCAGCAGTGAAGTTCACGACCGACAGTTGGCCTTGCGCATACCAGCCGATGAAACACAGGGTGAACAGCAGGTAGGCGGTTCGAACCCGGGCCAGACGCCGGGGCGATGTGGTGATCCACTTGGGGCGCACCAGCAAGACGGTCAGCAGCGTCAGGGCCGCACCCAGCACGCCAAGCTCCCACAGGCGGTCACGCCAGAGCGAGTGCCAAGTCTTGTTGTCGGACTCGGGCACGTCGAAGTAGGCGGCCGGGAGTCGCGCCTTCAGGACCAGATCCTTGCGCGCCTTCTCGGGAAACATCTGGCCTTTTTCGCGGGTCACACTCAGCGCGAAGTCCAGCGGCTGAGAAGGGTCGAGCGTGGCCTGGCTGATCACCTTGAACACGCGCCAATGCACATCGGGTCCGCGCCAGTCGGCGGGCAGCTTCGGCGTGTCGTCGATCACCAGATCACGCAATTCGATCGGCAGGCCCGACTGGGTCAAGGTCAGGCGGTCGGGCACCGCGCCCGAAATGTAGTCTTCGCCCACAAAGCTGTAGCGCCCACGCGTGGCCACCAGAAAAGCATGGTCACCAGGCTCCATCCAGCCCATCAGGTATTGCCAGGCCTGGTCGCTCAGCACGTTGCGCCCCACGCTCGGGACGTTGAGGTGCAGCGTCAGCATATCGGTGAACACCGCGTCGGGCGTGCGCCGAGCCACCTCGTCCTGGCCCTCGCCCACCGTGCCCTGAAATGCGGCTTCCACCTCCTTGTTCAGCACCGTCCGGCGGCTGACCAGGTCGGCCTGCTCCAGCGCCGGGAAATCCATGGGCTCAAACAGCGTGGTCTTGATGCGGCCCACCAGATCCGGGTCGGTGCCGGCGGCAAAGCCGAGCCTGGCACGGGCCACCTTGAGCGCGGCCGAAAGCAGGCTCTGGTTGACGATGCGCACCGAGGCCGTTGCCTTGGCCACACCATCGATGAACACGTTGGCGCTGCCGGCCTGGCCGCTTTTGTTCAGGTTGGAGCCGATCTTGATGTTCTGCATGATGTCCAGTCCCTGGTACTGCTCCACGAAGCGGTTCAGAGGCTCGGGGCCCAGGCCTTCCACAAACACCGGCTCGTGCTGCGAGAGCACTTTCACACCCAGGAACTCCCCCTGGCTGCCCAGCGCGATCAGCAGGTTGACCGGCTTGCCCGAAAAGCCGGGGACCGGCGCGAAATCGAGCGATTCGAAAGCAAAGCCCACCGGCACAGGATCGCCCCAGCCCGCATCGCTGCGCATCTGGCGAAACAGCGGCCACACCGGCAGTTCGGCGTCTTTTTCCCCAACCACCAAAGGCTCGGGAAAATACGCTGCCAGCTGAGCCCGGTCGAGCGTAACCGCCTGCGACGCCGAAGCACCGAGCAGCAACAGCCCCAGCAAACCAAGACCACGGACCATTCTCGCGAGCCGAGCCCACATCCATAAAGCGGCGAGGTGCACGGCAGACATGGCGGGCAACGGTTCAATCAAGTGACGTGGGTTGCTGAATTTCACGTTCCGCCAAACCCATGTCCACGAGGGGATTTCTCGATCCAGACAGGGCCCTTTGGACGTTGTGACAACCCAGGCTCACCATCACTCGATCCGCAGCTCGGTGATCCAGCGAGCGTCCGGCGCAAAGTCGTCCCGGTCCAGCGGGCCGTAGGGCTGCACGCCGAGATCTTCGGGCGGCGCACTGATGCGATTGAGATCCACTGCCTGGGGTTGACCGACAAAGCCCTTGTCCGTCAGAGACAGTTTGAAGATCATGCCGTTCCAGAGCTTGGCGCCGAAATCCCGCGGTCGCTTGTAGAGGAACAGCAGGTTGTGCTCCAGCCAGCCCAGATCGCCTGATGCGATGGTGCCGGGATGGGCATAGGGGTAAGGCACGAAGCAGGTCACCTCCACCTCGGCGGGCAGGCACTTGAATTCGCGCATCGAAAGAAAATAGTCTTTCAGGACGGCGTGGTCCATCTGGATGCGGAATGCGAGCGGCCCGTCACCAGGCGGCGTCTGCGCGGCGGATGGCAGCGGTGCTCGCTCGGGCGCGGCGCTGAAAAACACCGACCCGATCCGGGTGGTGGCGCCGTCGCGTGTTTGCACGATCAGCGCACGTTCCCCGATCCATCGGTCCAGGCCTTGCGCCGATGCCGGCGTGATCGCGGTTGCGAACAGCAGCGCCAGACCCAGACCGGCACCCACGGTCCACCCCGATGTGCAGCGCGCTGGCGACTGCGCCCGGGTGGGGGCCGTGCACCACACATTCATGGCTGTGTGCTCATCACCCAGGTGGCCAGCGCTTTCAAATCACCCTGGCTCGTGCTGCTGTGGGCAGGCATGGGGGTGCGACCCCATTTGCCTTTGGAGCCATACTGGATCGACTGAACCAGTGACGCGACAGCGTCTTTGTCGTCCTTGTACTTTTCGGCCACGGCCAGGAACGAGGGACCCACGATCTTTTCTTTCATGGCGTGGCACGACATACAACCATTGGCTTTGGCCACTTCGGTGGCATCGACCACGGCAGCGACGGATTGCGCTTGAGCGGCACCTGTGAACGCGAACAGGGCCAGCAGGAATACGGTCAAGGAAGGCATGGACGTTATCCAATCAACAACAACAGGAACACAACACTCAGGGCGGGTAGAGACCCGCGCGCGAGAAGCGGTGAAACGGGAAAACAGAGAAAACAGGCGCGTGCAAACAGCAGGAAGCATCGATGGCCGACCGTGCCTTGCGCGGCAGACCGCAGGCCATCGTCTTCTTCTGGAAATGTGACCCAGGCGCCCCGCTGAGGGGGCCTGGGTCAATGGGAGATCACTTTAAGATCTTGAAGGTCCAGACCGATCCGCCCTGCTCCAGCAGGTTGACCTTCTTGGCCACTTCACCACCCCACAGCGGCACAGCACCACCCCAACCCGAGACCACGCTCACGTACTGCTCGCCGCCCTCGGTCCAGGTGATGGGCGGCGCCACCACGCCAGAGCCGGTCTGGAACTGCCAGACCACCTTGCCCGTCTTGGCATCGGCTGCTTTGAGGAAGCCCTCGGGCGTGCCCCAGAACACCAGGTCACCAGCGGTCATCACGCCACCCCACAGCGGGGCTTCGTTCTTGACTTCCCACTCGATCTTGCCGGTCTTGGGGTTCACAGCCCGCAGCGAGCCGATGTGGTCGTCAAACAGCGGCTTGATGGTGAAGCCCGCGCCCAGGAAAGCGGCGCCCTTTTTGTAGGTGATGGGCTCGTTCCAGATTTCCATGCCCCACTCGTTGGTGGGCACATAGAACAGACCGGTCTTGGGGCTGTAGGCCATGGGCATCTGGTTCTTGCCGCCCAGGAAGCCGGGCGCGGAGAACACCGACTTGCCTTTGGCACCATCACCACCCGCAGCCGTTGGGTCACCTGGCCGGTTGGCCGGATCGAAGTTCGGGCGACCCGTCTTCAAATCGATGCCCGTGGCCCAGGTGACTTTCTTGACAAACGGGAATGCGTTGAGCAGCTTGCCGGTCTGGGCGTCGTTCACGTAGAAAAAACCGTTGCGATCTGCTTTGGCACCCACGCGCTTGCCGTCCATGTCGAAGGTGACGAACTCGTTCACACCGTCGTAGTCCCAGCCGTCGTTGGGCGTGCTCTGGTAATGCCATGCGATCTTGCCGGTCTTGACGTCGATGGCCACGGTGGAAGTCGAAAACAGGTTGTCGCCCTTGCGCACGTGGCTGTTCCAGGGACCGGGATTGCCGGTGCCGAAATACGCCAGGCCTGTCGTGGCATCGTAGCTGCCGCCGAGCCAGGGTGCGGCGCCCCCGGTCTTCCAGGTTTCACCCGGCCAGGTGGCATTGGTGGTGCCGCTGATGCCGTTTTCCTTGCCATCCTTGTAGCCCATGTGGCCTTCGACCACCGGGCGCGACCAGACCATCTTGCCGGTCTTGGGATCGCGCGCTTCAACGCGACCCACCACACCGAACTCACCACCGGACAGGCCGGTGATCAGGAGACCTTCCGCGATCAGCGGCGCCGCCGTGTAGCTGTAGCCCGCGCTGTAGTCGTCGATCTTCTCGCGCCAGACCACCTTGCCGGTTTCCTGATCCAGTGCCACGAGCTGGGCGTCGAGCGTACCGAAGATGACGAGGTTGTCGTAGAGCGCGGCGCCCCGGTTGATCACGTCGCAGCAAGGCATGATGCCTTCGGGCAGGCGGTGCTCGTACTTCCAGAGCTTCTTGCCGGTCTTGCTGTCCAGCGCGTAGATGCGCGAATAGGAAGCCGTGACAAACATCTTGCCCTTGTGGACCAGCGGCTGCGACTCCTGGCCACGCTGTTTCTCACCCCCGAACGACATGGACCACACGGGTACCAGACGGTTGATGTTGTTGGCATTGATGCCGGTGAGGCTGGAGTGGCGCTGACCCTGGGTGCCCATGCCCCATGAGAGCACGTCGTCCGGGGTGCTGGCATCGTTGGCGATCATCGCATCGGTCACACCCTGAGCACCGACGTGTGCCGTGGCGGCCATGACCAAAAGGCTTAAAAGAGTACGTTTCACTGTGTTGTCTCCTGCATGTTCATGAAGTGAATGCGGCTGGCGTCTTGCCCCGCTGGAACGTGAACGCCCGACCCTCTGGTCTGTGGCTTGCACACCTCTTGGATGGCAACATCTGTGCCAGCCCACACCCGCGGGTTTTCCCGAATCAGAAACGGCCTTCGATCGCCTTGGAATGCCTTGCCGGCTGGGTAAAACCGCCTGTTGACCGGATGAAGCTGCTCCAGTGCGCCCAGCTGCACGTGACAGTGTTCAGAAATGTGGCAGTGCCCTGCCCGACCTGCAACAGTCTGCGCACGGTGCCTGATCGATGCCCGGGCGGTCCATCACAGCGCCTGCACCCTGGCCTGCCAGCAGGCTCCCTGGTGAGGCTGTACAGCACACGGCCTGATGCCACGCCCTCCTCGGCACCCACCGCGGTACTTCGAAATAAAACGGTTCGTTCAGCCCGCTACCAACCACCGGTACCGGCCAACGCGCCGGCTGCGATGGCCCATGCAGGGCCGCGCCTTCGCCAACGCAGCCGTGCAAGCGCACAGGGCCTTCAGCGTGGCGACCGGGTCAAGGCTGCTTGCTCGTAGCGGGGATACCACTGGGTCAGGGTGCGTTGCAGTTCGGCGGGCTGTGCGGCCCACCCCTTGAAGCGTTCTGGTACGGGCATGTCCAGCACCTCACTCAGGTCCAGTCCCCGTTCGGCACTTTCGCGCAAGCTTGCGGTGAGCCAGCGCAGCCAGTCACGGGTCTCTTCGATGCCAGCCGGTCCGGTGTGCACGGGCCCATGGCTGGGCACCACCTGCTGGAACCCTTCCTGGCGCTGCCACTGCGCCAGGGTATCAAGGCTGCTCAGCCAGGCCTCGAAGTCGGCATGGGGCGTGGTGGGCACGCGCCGCGAGAACACGAGTCCTCCCGCGAACATCACACCGGTGCTGTGATCCAGCACCACCAGATCGTCCCGGGTATGGCCTTGCAAACGGCGCAGCTCCAGCTGGTGGCCTCCCAGGGTGACCCGCCGGGACACGCTGTCCGGCGCCAGCCCTTCGCGCGCAGGCTGCGATTCGGTGCCCTTCATCCAGTCCCCGCACAGGCGGTACAGGTTGTCGGCATAAGCGCCTCCCTCGGCCACCTGCCCGGCCAGGGTCCCGGCCAGGGCCTGCGTGGGCTTGTCGGTCCAGGCCTGGTTGCCAAAGAAGTAGTCGGGATGGAGGTTGAGGTTGATCACGCGCAGCACCGGCTCGGACGTCAGGCGCTCGATGGCCAGGCGTTGCTGCTCGCCGTACAGCCGCGAGGGGCCGGTGTTGATCACCACCACGCCAGAGCCTGTCACGATGAAGGCGGTGTTGATGATGTTGCACCCGTTCGCGCGGCTGAAGTCGTCGACAGCGCCTTCCACAACCCAGGTGCCGGGCGCAATCTGCCGGGGCTTCAGCTGGTAGTCCAGCGTTGCCATATCGGCCTGGGCCGCGGACAGGATGGGTACCCCGCCCAACACCGCAGCGAGGGCGGTGCACACCAGCAAGCGTTTCATGAGCGCACCTCGGCCTCGATCGGATTGCCGTTGTTGTCGCGCCCCACCAGCCGCAGGCCTGGCGGCAGTTGCACCGGCAATTCAAAGGTCAGCATGGGGTTCTCGGAAACCGGCTCACGGGGCGCAAGGCGCCACCAGGTCTGTCCTGCACCATCCACCAGCTTCAGGTCTTCAATGTAGAAAGCCGGTGTTCCTGCCACCAGGCCTGTGTCCATCGGATGCATGATGCGCACCCGCAGGCGTTTGCTGCCCTCGATCACATTGGAGAAGAAGCGGGTTTGCACCTGGTTGAGCGTCCTGCTCCAGGAGCCATCGGCTCGTGTCGCACCCGGCACGGTGCATCCGCCGCCCGCCGCCTGCACCCAGGTGCTGCCCACATGCCAGACACCATCCCGGGTCTGCACCATGGCGCGCACCGGTGAAGCCTGCTCCATGCGGATGCGAAACGCCAGCATGGGCAACGCCCGCAGGGGCTCAAAATCCAGAACGTG
>JBFHEQ010000159.1:0-7486 GCA_041584075.1 Hydrogenophaga sp. | reverse complement strand
CTTGGTGGCCTCCATCTCGGTGTCGAGGCGGTACAGCGCCACCACCCGCATCTTGGCGTGGGGGAAGCGCTCCTTGAACTCGCCGATGGTGTGACCGACCAGCGACCCGCCATGAGAGGCACGCACCACGATCAGGCAGGCGCGCCGCTGCGAGAATTCAACCACCTGCAAGGCCTCGGGGTAACTGATCAGCTGGTGGATATAACGGGTCACCGACTCTTCGGGGCAGATCACATGGTCCACAGAAAAGCCGTTCTTGCCGAGCAGCTCATCCCCCTCGACGAACTCTGGCGAGCGCAGCCGCGCAATGGTGGAAGGGATGTTGAAAACATCGTGGGCGATCTTGCACACCACCAGGTTCGCTTCGTCGGCCGCCGCGCAAGCGATCACCATGTCGGCATCACGGGCGCCCGCCTCCAGCAACACCGATGGCTGAATGCCATTGCCCACAACACCCCGCAAATCCAGCCGGTCTTCCAGCAGGCGCAAGCGCGCCGGATCCTGGTCGATGACCGTGATGTCGTTTTGCTCGGAAACCAGGCTTTCCGCGACGCTCTCGCCCACGCGGCCAGCGCCCAAGATGATGATCTTCATGGACGGATTATCTCCCCCCGCGCGGGGATATGACTCCCCCCGCGCCGCCTTTCGGCGTCACCCCCCAGGGGGCGGCACTGGCGGCCTGGCAAAGCCAGTTCCGCGGTGCCCTGGGCTGGGACCTCTCAACTCAACCATCACGCGTCCGGCGTGCGGGTCTTCACTCAGGGCACCCGTGGAACCGGCTTTGCCGGGCCACAGGGTGCGTCCCCCTTCCAGGGGGAAGCCGCATCAGCGGCGCAGGGGGTTACAGCGACCTCGTAATGATGATCTTTTGCACGTCGCTCGTGCCTTCGTAGATCTGGCACACACGCACATCGCGGTAAATGCGCTCCACCGGGAAGTCGCTCACATAGCCGTAGCCCCCCAGGGTCTGGATGGCCACACTGCAGACCTTTTCGGCCATCTCGCTGGCGAACAGCTTGGCCATGGCCGCTTCTTTCAGGCAAGGCTGTCCGGCGTCGCGCAAGGCGGCGGCGTGCCAGATGAGCTGGCGGGCGGCTTCAAGCTGGGTGGCGCATTCGGCCAGGCGAAAGCCCACGGCCTGGTGATTGAACACCGCCGTGCCAAAACTCTGGCGCTCTTTGGCGTAGGCCACCGCCACATCAAACGCGCTGCGTGCCATGCCCACGCTTTGGGCGGCAATGCCGATGCGTCCCCCCTCCAGGCCGCCCAGGGCGATCTTGTACCCCTCGCCTTCGGCACCGATCCGGTTTTCCGCCGGGATGCGGCAGTTGTCGAAATTGATCTGGGCGGTGTCGCTGCTGTGCTGGCCGAGCTTGTCTTCCAGGCGCGCCACCACATAACCCGGCGCATTGGTGGGCACCAGGAAAGCGCTCATGCCCTTCTTGCCTGCGGCCTTGTCGGTCACGGCCAGCACGATCGCCACGTCCCCGTTTTTTCCGCTGGTGATGAACTGCTTGACCCCGTTGATCACGTATTCATCGCCCTCCTTCACGGCGGTGGTGCGCAGTGCCGAAGCATCGGAGCCCACGTGGGGTTCGGTGAGGCAGAAGGCCCCCAGCATCTGGCCCTGGGCCAGGGGTTCCAGCCATTGTTTCTTTTGCGCGGCGTTGCCGTAGCGCATGAGGATGGCGTTGACCGGGCAATTGGTCACCGAAATCACCGTGCTGGTGCCACCGTCGCCTGCGGCGATCTCCTCCAGCACCAGGGCCAGGGTGACGTAATCCAGGCCCGCGCCGCCCAGTTCCTCAGGAACACAGATGCCGTAAGCGCCCAGCGCGGCCAGGCCTTTGTGCACGTCTTTGGGAAAATGGTGTTCTTTGTCCCATTTGGCCGCGTGGGGCCAGAGTTCGGCCTGGGCAAACTCGCGCACCGCATCGCGGATCATGATCTGGTCTTGGTTCAGCAACATCTTGTAGGTCTCTCTTTTTCAACAATCGGGGAAAAGCCCCTGGTTTACTCTGGCTCGTGGCAGACCACTGCCAGTTTGTTGCCATCGGGGTCGCGAAAATAGGCACCGTAGTAATGCGGGTGGTAGTGAGTCCGCAGACCGGGCTCGCCTTCGCTCGCGCAGCCCCGAGTCATTGCCCAGCGGTGCACCTGATCCACCGCCGCTCGCGTGGGGGCCATGAAAGCGGTCATCTGGCCGTTTCCAGCGGCGTGCTCTGCGCCATTGAAGGGCTTGCAGATCACGAACAACGGCCGCTCACCACCGGCGCTGTGCCAACCCGCCCAAGGGACCTCGGGCTCATGGAAACGCAGCGCATGGCCCAGGCGCTCCATGAGTGGTTCGTAAAAGGCCCAGGCGCGCTCAAAATCGCTCACGCCCACAAACACATGCGACAACATGGCCAGCCCGCCTACCAATGTTCGGCGCGGCGACCGTCGTGGTGCAGCAGCCGGCCGTTGTCGGCGGCCGTGACGCTGGCGAGGGTGCTGATCAGGCCGCTCACGCTGTCTTCCAGCCTGAGCGCAGCGCCGGCCCCGCCCATGTCGGTCTGCACCCAGCCCGGGTCCAGCGCCACCATCCTCGCCGCCGGGTAATCAAAACGGGCGCTGGCCAAGGCCATGTTGAGCGCGGCCTTGCTCACGCGGTACAACCAGGCGTTGCTGGCGGGCACGCTGCCGATCAGGCTCATGCTGCTGGACAAGACCCCAAACACGCCGCCCGCATTTTCCACCCAGGGCAAGACCTGGGGGATCACCTGCATGGCGCCCAGCACATTGGTGTGCATCACGCGGTCGAAGGCAAGCTGGGTCGGGGGCGTCGCAGCACCAGCCCGGTCCATCACCCCCGCCACATACAAGGCCACATCCAGCTTCTCACCATCGAGCTGCCAGGAAAGGCCGCTGACACTGGTCGCATTGGCCACATCAACCCGCAGCGTCTCGGCGCCCATCGCCTGCAATCGCGACAAGTCGGCATCGCTGCGCGCGGTCGCAATCACGCGTTCGCCCGCGTCCAGGTACTGCCGTGTCAGCTCCAGGCCGATGCCGCGCGAGGCGCCGATGACGAGTACGGTCGCCATGTGCCGGTCTTAGACCATTTCCACGGCCATGGCCGTGGCTTCACCGCCGCCGATGCACAAGGTCGCCACGCCCTTCTTGCCACCCTGGGCTTTCAAGGCATGCAACAAAGTCACCAGAATGCGTGCACCGCTGGCGCCGATGGGGTGACCCAGGGCGCAGGCACCGCCGTTGATGTTGACCTTGTCATGGGGAATGCTCAGCTCGGTCATCAAGGCCATGGGGACCACGGCGAAGGCTTCGTTGATTTCCCACAGGTCCACATCGCCCACGGCCCAGCCGGTCTTGGCCAGCAGCTTTTGCGTCGCACCCACGGGCGCGGTGGCGAACCAGTTGGGTTCCTGCGCATGGGTGCTGTGGGCGACGATGCGGGCCATTGGCTTGAGGCCCTGGGCCTTGGCCGTGGACTCGCGCATCAGCACCAGGGCCGCAGCACCGTCGTTGATCGACGAACTGCTGGCGGCGGTGATGGTGCCGCCGTCTTTCTTGAACGCGGGTTTGAGGCTGGGGATCTTGTCAAGCTTGACCTTGCCCGGACCTTCGTCGATACCGATCACGCGCTCGCCGCTGCGTTCTTTCACGGTCACGGCGGCGATCTCTGCGGCGAAGGCACCGCTCTCGGTGGCGGCCTTGGCTCGGGTCACCGACGCAATGGCAAAGGCATCTTGTTGCTCACGTGTGAAGCCGTACTTGGCGGCGCAGTCTTCACCAAAGGTGCCCATGGATCGGCCGGCTTCGTAGGCGTCTTCCAGACCATCGAGCATCATGTGGTCGTAAATCTTGTCGTGGCCCATGCGGTAGCCGCCCCGGCCCTTGAGCATGAGGTAAGGCGCATTGGTCATGCTCTCCATGCCGCCCGCCACCATCACCGTGGCGCTGCCGGCCATCAGCATGTCGTGGGCCAGCATGGTGGCCTTCATGCCCGAGCCGCACATTTTGGACAGGGTCACCGCGCCCGCCGACATCGGCAGACCACCCTTGAGCGCGGCCTGGCGCGCAGGCGCCTGGCCCTGACCCGCCATCAGGCAGTTGCCGAACAGTACTTCGTCCACCAGCTCGGGCTTCACACCGGCGCGCTCCACCGCGGCCTTGATGGCCACGCCGCCCAGATCGTGGGCCGCCTGGGAGGCGAAGTCGCTCTGGAACGAGCCCATGGGGGTGCGCGCAGCGCCGACGATGACGATGGGATCTTGGGAAAGGGTGCTCATGAAAGTCTCCTAAAAAGGTTCAAGAAATGGTCGGAAAGGGTCAAAGAATGGTGGCGGAAAAACGCTCAGTCCAGCAAGGCCTTGTCTGCATGGACATGGAAGCGCCGCTCGCGCTCATACGGAAAAACGTCGTGCACATGACCGGCGGCTATGCGCTCTTTGTGTCGCTGCCAGAAGGCGGGCTCCAGCAGATCGGCATGGTGTTTCATGAACTCGACGCGCACCTTCGGGTTGCCCAGCAGGAAAGGACCAAAGGTCTCCGGGAACACGTCACCCTTGGCCACGCTGTACCAGATCTCCCCCGACATTTCCTCTTCCTCGTTGCGCGGCTCGGGCACGTGGCGGAAGTTGCAGTCGGTGATGTACTCAATTTCGTCGTAGTCGTAAAACACGACCTTGCCGTGACGGGTGATGCCGAAGTTCTTCCACAGCATGTCGCCCGGAAAAATGTTCGCCGCCACCAGGTCCTTGATCGCATTGCCATACTCCACCACCGCCCGCGTCAGCTGGGCCTGGGCGGCGGGGTCATCGGCCCGTTTCTGCAGGGCATCAAACGCTTCCTGAAGGTAGATGTTGAGCGGGATCATGCGCCGCTCGATGTACACATGTTTGATCAACACCTCGAGGTGGCCATCGCCATTGGTGTCGGCGATCTCCAGTTGGCTGGGCGCGAACTTCTGGATCTCGGCAATGAGCTCGTCGGTGAAGCGTTCTCGCGGGAAACCCACCAGGGAAAACTCCAGGGTGTCGGCCATGCGGCCCACGCGGTCGTGGTCTTTCACCAGCTGGTATTTGCCACGGATCTGCTCGCGCGAGGTGTCTTTCTGCGGCGGGTAAAAGTCCTTGATGACCTTGAACACAAACGGGTAGCTGGGCAGATCAAACACCAGCATCACCATACCCTTGATCCCGGGCGCGATGCGGAAGCGGTCGGTGCTGTGCCGCATGTGAAACAGGAAGTCGCGGTAGAACAGCGTCTTGCCCTGCTTGGCCAGCCCCAATGCGTTGTAGAACTCGGCGCGAGGTTTGCGCGGCATCATGCTCCGCAGAAACTGCACGTACGCACTGGGAATTTCCATGTCAACCATGAAATAGGCGCGGGCAAAAGAGAAGAGCAGCAGGAGATCGTCTTCACCGAACAACGCCGCGTCGATGATCAGCTTGCCGGCCTCGTTGTGCAAAACGGGCAGCGCAAACGGCACCTCCTGAAAGCCGTTGATGATCTTGCCCACGATGTAGGCGCCCTTGTTGCGAAAGAACAGGCTGGACAGCACCTGGATCTGGAAATTGGCGCGCAGCTTCACATGCTCAAAGTGCCACTGCATGGCCGCCAGCACCAGCGCCGCGTCGCGGTCCAGGTCGTCAAACGGCACACGGAGATCAAAGTCGCGCACCAGCTGCAACACCGAATCCAGCATGGATTCGGCCTGGGGGTAATACGCCAGGTAAGTGGGCTTCGCCTTGGGGCCGTCGTTTTCGATGTACTCGGTGGAGACCGCCGGGCGCACAAAGATGAAATCGTTTTGAAAGTAGGCGCGGTTGAGTATCTTGGTGGTGACCGAATTGAAGAAGGTCTCGGCCAGCTCCGGCTGGTGATGGTTCACCAGCAAACCGATGTAGTGCAGCTTGACCTGCTCCCACACGTCCATGGCCTGGTTCTGCGCGCCAAACTCTTTCATGAGACGCTTGACGCATTCCTTGACGCGCAAATCGTAGAACTCGATGCGGTCCCGCTGGGCCCGTTGCTGGCCCCGCCAGTCGCAGGTTTCAAACCGGTGCTTGGCGCGCGCCGACTCGGTTCGAAACAACTGGTAGTGCCGGTTGAAGCCATCCATCATCGCCTTGGCGATGTCGTGGGCGACAGGGGAATCGAGCCGGCTGGGAAACATGGTCGCAACGCGCGGGCTTATCCCGTGCTGGTGTGAGTGCAGTCAACCTGCATATGATTCAGGCACGCCGACGTTTGGCCACGTCGGCCACGGAACGTACATGGGTCTCTTCCAGGACGTCGTCCCCACTGATGACCATGCACAAGTCCTGCAGCAAGCCGTCGCTCAGACCGTAGACCCAGCCATGCAAGGTCAGTGCCTGGCCACGGGCCCAGGCATCCTGAACCACCGTCGTTTGTGCCACATGCATCACTTGCTCGATCACATTGAGTTCACACAGCGCATCCAGCCGGTGGGCCTCATCAAGCGAGCCCAGGAGCTCCGCGTATTGGTCGCGCACATCCTTGATGTGACGCAACCAGTTGTCGGCCAGACCCACCCGCGTGTTGTTCAGGGCGGCTTTGACACCTCCGCAGCCATAGTGCCCAACCACCATCAACTGCTCCACCTTGAGCTGGTCCACTGCAAACTGGATGGTCGAGAGGCAGTTGAGATCCGTGGGTACGACCACGTTGGCCACGTTGCGGTGCACAAACACTTCCCCGGGCTCCAGACCGGTGATCTGGTTGGCAGGGACCCGACTGTCCGAGCAACCGATCCACATGTAACGGGGCGTTTGCTGCTCTGACAAACGGGTGAAAAATCCCGGGCGCTCGGCCTCCATCTGGGCCGCCCAGATCTTGTTGTGGGCCAACAGGTGGCGCAATGGCATTACATCGTCTCCGCAAACAGTTCACGACCGATGAGCATACGGCGAATTTCACTGGTGCCGGCACCAATCTCGTACAGCTTGGCGTCGCGCCAGAGGCGGCCCAGCGGGTATTCGTTGATGTACCCGTTGCCACCGTAGATCTGCACGCCCTCGCCCGCCATCCAGGTGGCTTTTTCCGCCGTCCACAGGATCACCGAGGCGCAGTCCTTGCGCACCTGACGCACGTGCTCGGTGCCCAACAGGTCGAGGTTCTTGGCCACGGTGTAGGCAAAGGAACGACCGGCTTGCAGCACGGTGTACATGTCGGCCACTTTGCCCTGGATCAGCTGGAATTCGCCGATGCTCTGGCCAAACTGCTTGCGGTCGTGGATGTACGGCACGACGTTGTCCATCACCGCCTGCATGATGCCCAGCGGGCCGCCGGTCAACACCGCGCGCTCGTAATCCAGGCCGCTCATCAACACCTTGGCGCCCATGTTCAGGCCACCCAGAATGTTTTCCGCCGGCACCTCGACATCCTGGAACACCATTTCGCCGGTGTGGCTGCCGCGCATGCCCAACTTGTCGAGCTTTTGCGCGGTGGAAAAACCCTT
>JBFHEQ010000158.1:0-7488 GCA_041584075.1 Hydrogenophaga sp. | reverse complement strand
GTCCATCCGGACATCGGCCCCGTGTTGCGCAAGCCCGCGGTGCGCTGGTTTTTTGCGGCCGCGTTTTTTCACGTGCTCTCGCACATTTTTATCTACGTCTTCTTTTCGCTCTATCTGGACGCACTCGGCTACAGCAAGACGGTGATCGGCCTGTTGTGGGCGGTGTCGGTGGTGATCGAGATCGGTTGGTTTTTCACTCAGGGCCGCTGGTTGCCCAGGCTGTCGCTGTCGGGCTGGCTGGTGCTGGCGGCGGGGCTGATGGCTGTGCGCATGGTGTTCACGGCCGGTCTGCCCCTGGTGTGGCCGTTGCTGCTGCTGGCGCAGGCGCTGCACGCCATCACCTTCGCCGCGCACCACACCGTGTGCATTGCGTTGCTGTCCCACCACTTTCCGGGTCGCCTGCGGGGGCGTGGACAGGCGCTGTACACCGTGATCGGCTACGGCCTGCCGGGTGTGATCGGTGGGCTGGGTGGCGGCCTGCTGAGTTCGTCCCTGGGGCTGGCCAGCGTGTTCTGGCTCTCGTCAGCGTGTGCGCTGGTGGCCATGGGCTGTGCGCTGCGGATGCGGTCGCTGGAGCGGGCGTCCCGGGCCGGGACCTGAAGCCCGCCGCGCGCCGTCTGCCCGAGCTCGGGGTGCCGCACGATCCCGCAGGTCAGCCCCGCATTTTGCGCAACAGCAGGTCGCGCATGACCTGGATCGGCGCCTCGCGCCCGCGCCCGCGCCGGGTGACCAGGGAGAACTGTGACTGGTAGCCGAAAGCGGCGGGCAGCAGCACCCGCAGCCGTGCCTGGTCGACCCAGGGTTGTGCGAAATGCTCGGGCAGGTAGCCCACGTAGCTGCCTGACAGGATCAGGATCAACTGGGCTTCCATGGAGTCCACTGTGGCCACGCTGTGTTTGAAGCCATGGCGGCCCAGCTCGGCCTGGCTCCAGTAGCTGCGCCGCACCACGTTGAGCTCCGAGACCAGGGCCTCGGGAATGTGCCGCTGGCTGTACAGCGGGTGGCGGTCGCTGCAATAAAGCCACTGCTGCTCGCGGTACAGCGGATGAAACACCAGCCCTGGCGCACGGGTCGGGAAGAAGCCAACGGCCAGATCCAGGTCGTTGTTCAGGATGCCCTCCTGCAGTTCATAGGGACTCTTCACGAACAGGCTCAGGTGCACCGCCGGATAGCGCTGGAAGAACACGCCAATGGCTTCGGGCAAAGGCAGGGTCTGGTCGGTCACGGTGGAGTCCAGCACGCCGACCTTCAGGCTGCCCGACAGGTCGCCCTTGAGCGAGGCTGCGTAGGCACCCAGGCCATCCAGCTCGCCGAGCAGGCGCTGGGTCTCGGCCAGCATGCGCTCGCCCTTTTCCGTCAGGGCGAATCCGCTGCGCCCACGCTCGCAGAGCTTGAAGCCCAGCTGGGTCTCGAGCTGGCTCATGTAGGTGCTGATGGCCGAGGTGCTGAGGTTCAGATCTTGCTGCGCCTTCGCGAAGCCCTGGTGGTGCGCGACGCTGGAAAAGATCCGCAGCAGCTTGAGATCGGGAGGTGACGACATGGTCTTTGAATAGTTGTGGATTTTCAAAACTGAATATTTGGTCTCGAGCATTTGTCGTGCCAGCACCTGCTCCAACAATGTGCTTCATGCGATTCATTTGTTGATCTGCCGGGACCCTGACTGACATGACACCGACTCTGAACCAGCCGCAAAGCGGCAACGACATGCCCCGGTTCGCGGGGCGCGGCACCATGCTGCGTTTGCCCGCCGCCGACAGCCCTGAGGGGCTGGACGTGGGCTTCATCGGTGTGCCGCTGGACATCGGCACCTCGCTGCGCGCCGGCACCCGGTTCGGACCGCGCACCATCCGCAACGAGTCGGTGATGATCCGGCCCTACAACATGGCCACGGGTGCGGCCCCTTTCGATGCGCTGCAGGTGGCCGACCTGGGTGATGTGCCCATCAACACCTACAACCTGCTGGAGTCGGTGCGCATCATCGAGGCGCACTACGAAGCCATTTTGCAGCACCCGGTGGTGCCCTTGACACTGGGTGGCGACCACACCATCACGCTGCCCATCCTGCGCGCCATGGCGCGCAAGCACGGGCCGGTCGGCCTCATCCACATTGATGCGCACACCGACACCAACGACGACATGTTCGGCGAGAAGATCGCCCACGGAACGACCTTCCGGCGTGCCGTGGAAGAGGGGCTGCTGGACTGCAGTCGCGTGGTGCAGATCGGGCAGCGGGCCCAGGGCTATGCCAGTGGCGATTTTCAGTGGGGCGTGGACCAGGGCTTCAGGTTGTTCACGGCCGAGCAGTGCTGGCACCGTTCGCTCACGCCGCTGATGGACGAGGTGCGCACGCTTGTGGGGCAAGGGCCTGTCTACCTGAGCTTCGATATCGATGGCATCGACCCCGCCTGGGCGCCCGGTACAGGGACGCCCGAAGTGGGCGGTCTCACCAGCATCCAGGCCCTGGAGATCGTGCGCGGATGCAAAGGCTTGCAGCTCATTGGTGGTGACCTGGTGGAGGTTTCGCCGCCTTACGACCTCAGCGGCAACACCTCGCAACTGGCGGCCAACCTGCTTTACGAAATGCTGTGCGTTTTGCCCGGCGTGGCCTACCGCTGACCTCTTCAAGCCGTCACCATGAACCTGCCCACATTCCCCCAACCCGAAGATGCGGCACAAATACCGCGCTACGCAGGCTTGCCCACTTTCATGCGCCTGCCCATGTGGGACATGGACCGCCTGTCCGAGCTGGACATCGCCTTGCTGGGCATTCCCTGGGATGCCGGTACGACGAACCGGGCCGGTGCCCGCCATGGCCCGCGTGAAGTGCGCAACCAGTCGAGCCTCATGCGGCGGGTCCACCATGTCAGCCACATCGCACCTTACGACCTGGCGCGCGTGGCCGATGTGGGGGACATTCCCATCGCGCCCATGGATGTGCAGGCGGGGCTGGCCAGCATCGAAGCCTTTGTCGCCCGCCTTCATGCCGCGGGCGTGAGGCCTTTGTCTGTGGGGGGTGATCACCTGATCACCTTGCCCGTTTTTCGTGGCATTGCGCGGGGCCATGCCTTGGGCATGGTGCACTTCGACGCCCACTCCGACACCAACGACAGCTACTTCGGCGGCCAGCGCTACACGCACGGCACGCCGTTCCGCCGCGCGGTGGAGGAGGGCTTGCTCGACCCCAAACGCACGGTGCAGATCGGCATTCGGGGCTCGATCTACGACGCCGAAGACCAGGCTTTCGCCCAGAATGCCGGCATTCGCATGATCTTCATGGAGGAGTTTGCCCGCCGTGACATGGACGATGTGATTGCCGAGGCGCGGGCCATTGTCGGCGACGGTCCGACCTATGTGAGTTTTGACGTGGACTGCCTCGACCCCTGTTACGCACCGGGGACCGGCACACCAGAGATCGGTGGCATGACCACCTTCCAGGCGCAACACATGGTGCGCGGCCTGCAAGGCCTGAACCTGGTGGGCGCCGATGTGGTGGAGGTGAGCCCACCGTTCGATCTCGGTGGGGCCACGGCCCTGGTGGGTGCGACGCTGGCCTTCGAGCTGCTGTGCCTGCTGGCCGATGCGCATGCGAGCCGGGGCCGGCTCGTTCCGACGGCGGTCGCGGCATGAAGCTCGACCTGTTCCGTTCCCTCTGGGGCTGGCAAGGCGACTGGAGCCGGTGCGCGGCCGAGCTGCGCGAGGTGGGTTGCGTCGGTGTCGAAGCCCGTCTGCCGAGAGACCCTGATGCTGTGCGGGCCCTGCGCCATTCGCTGCAGCAGGAAGATCTCGCTTACATCGCCGTGGTCTTTACCGGCGGCGATGTGATCCCCGACCAGCGCTGGACGCTGGAGCAGCACTGGGACCGCCTGCGCTCCAGCTTCGATGCCGCCCAGGTGGTCGCGCCACGTTTTCTCAACGTGCTGCCAGGCAACGACCGCTGGAGTCTGTCCCAACAGGTGGAGTTTTTTGGCCGTGCGCAGGAGCTCGCGGACGAAGCCAACGTGACCTGCAGCTTCGAGATCCACCGCGCCACCTCGCTCTACAGCCCCTGGGTGACGCTGGACGTGATTGCTCAACTGCCGCAGCTGCGCTTCACGGCCGACATCAGCCATTGGGTGGTGGTGTGCGAGCGATTGCTGAACGATCCGGTCGACGACCTCACGCCTTTCATCGAGCGCGTGCACCACATCCAGGCCCGCGTGGGCTACGCCCAGGGGCCACAGGTGCCGCATCCGGCAGCGCCCGAATACGCAGAAGAACTCGCTTTTCACCAGGGTATCTGGGAGCGCATCTGGGCTTCGCAGCACGCCCGTGGCTTCGCGGTCACCACACTCACGCCCGAGTTCGGCCCCGACGGTTACACGCACCGGCTGCCGTTCACGCAGGCCCCGATTGCCGATGTCTGGACGCTCAACCAATGGATGACCCGAACCGAAGCCAACCACTTCGCGCATTGGAGTGCCGCCTCGGCAGGCACCGCTCTTGCTTTGAACCCATAAGTACCCGTACCCCACCATGACCACCCTCGACCAACCCAATTTCGAATCGCTGCCCGTCATCGACATCCGCGGCCTGTTCAGTGAGCAGCTCGCCGACCGGCAAGCCGTGGCCGACCAGCTCGGCGATGCCGCGCGCAACGTGGGTTTTTTCTACATCAAGGGCCATGGCGTGCCGGCCGAACACATCCGTGGCGTGCGCGAGGCCGCCGCCCGGTTCTTTGCGCAGGACCTGGACTGGAAAATGGCCCACCACATCGGCCTGGATCGTGGCCACAAGGGGTTCGTGCCCGAGGGCGAAGAGATCTACGGCACGGGCAAGCCCGACCACAAGGAGGCCTACGACATCGGTTTCGAGGCCGCCGATGACCACCCCATGGTGCAGGCTGGTCTGCCGTTGATCGGCGGCAACAAGTGGCCGGCGCTGGACGGTTTCCACGAAGGCATCGCGACCTACTACGACAGCGTGTTCGAACTCGGCCGACGGCTCATGGGCGGCTTTGCGCTCGCGCTGGGCCAGCCCGAGGATGCGTTTGAGCGTTTTGTGACCTGTCCACCCTCCAAGCTGCGCCTGATCCATTACCCGGTGGACCCCACCGCGGAAGACGCGCCCGGCATCGGCGCCCACACCGACTACGAGTGCTTCACGCTATTGCTGGCCGATCAGGACGGCCTGGAGGTGCTGAACGACCAGGGCACCTGGGTCGACGCACCGCCACTGACCGTGGATGGCGAGGAGCTCTATGTGATCAATGTCGGCGACATGCTGGAGGTGATGACCGCCGGCGCGTTTGTGGCCACCACGCACCGGGTGCGCAAGGTGCGCCACGAGCGCTATTCCTTTCCGCTGTTTTTTGCCTGCGATTACGGCACCCGCATCGAACCGCTGCCGGCCTTCGACCCGACGGGTGAAGCCCGTGCCCGCTACGGTGACATCACGATTGGCGAGCACATGTGGAGCATGGCGTTGCAGACCTACAGCTACCTGCGCGAGCGCGTGACCAAAGGCGAGCTGCAACTGCCGGCCCATGCGCGCGGCACCGCCACCTTCGGCCAGTTCAAGAACCTCAAAGACGCACCGGCGACCGAGACCCTGGTGTCTTGAACGCGCTCCGCGGCTTTTTCGCTTTTCGATTTCCCTTTGCCCTTCCTCGTTGTTCCATTCTTTACAGGAGTTCTTGCCATGTCCCTACTGACCGCTACTTTCACCCGCACCGCGCTGGCCTCTCTCATCGGGTTTGGCTGCCTCGCCGGCGCCCAGGCGCAGACCCTGGCACCTGGCGTCCTGAAGGTGGGCCTGGAGGCCACCTACCCACCTTTCGAGTCGTACGACGGCGACAAGATCGTTGGTTTTGATCCGGACATGACCGCGCTGTTGTCGCGCGAGATGAAGCTCAAGCCCGCGCTGACCGATACCAAGTTCGTCAGTCTGGTTCCTGGCCTGGCCGCCGCCCAGCACGATGCCGTGATCTCCGGCCTTTACATCACGGACGAGCGCCTGGCTCAGGCCGATGCGATTCCCTACGCCAGCACCGGCGCCTTGATCATGGTGGCCAAAGACAGCAAGGCGCAGCCCAAGACCGAGAAGGAACTCTGTGGTCTGAAGGTGGGCCTGCAGGCGGGTACCGCCTGGGTCAAACAGCTCCAGACACTGTCCGATGACTACTGCAAAGCCAACGGCAAGACCGCCATCAAGGTGATGGAGTTCCCGACCGCCCCCGAGGTGTCGCAGGCCATGATGTCGCGCAACGTCGATGCCCAGCTTGAGATCGCGGGCGCGGCCAAGATCATCGTGGAGAAGACCAAGGGCCGGGTGGCAATCAGCTCGCCCGAACTGGTGTACCCGCAGACGCTGGGCATCTACGTGAAGAAAGGCAATGCCGGGCTCAAGCAGTCGTTTGAGACCGCATTGGCCGCGATCCGCAAGACCGGTGAATACGACGCGCTGATCAAGAAATACGAACTCACACCCGTCAAGTAAACAGCCCACCCGCCTCGCCTCAGGACGCTCGCCATGCAATTGGACTGGACCTACTTCTTTTCGCTGTTTTCCATGGGGGCGTTCTACCGGGCCAGTGCGACCGTGATCGCGCTAGGCTCCCTGTCGTGGCTGCTCGGACTGGTGCTGGGCTTCGGTCTGGCCCAGGCCGATGCTTCCCGCTCGCGCTGGCTGAGCTGGCCGGCGCGCGTCTACATCTGGTTCTTTCGCAGCGTGCCCCTGCTGGTGCTGCTGGTGTTTGTCTACAACCTGCCGCAGATTTTCCCCGCCACCGGTGTGGTGCTGGGCATTCCCTTTCTGGCGGGTCTGGTCGGTCTGGTGATGACCGAGGCCGCCTACACGGCCGAAATCCACCGCGGCGGTCTGCTGTCGGTGGTGAAGGGGCAGCGCGAGGCGGCCCATGCCCTCGGTCTGGGCTGGCTGGCGACCCAGGTGCGCATTGTGTTGCCGCAGGCGTTTCGCATCGCCTTGCCATCGCTCATCAACGAATTCGTCACCATCATCAAGCTCACTTCGCTGGTGTCGGTGATTTCCCTGCCTGAATTGCTGCTGACAGGCCAACGGCTGTACACGCAGAACTTCCTCATTCTTGAAACCCTGCTGGCAGTGGCCGTGTACTACGTGGCCATCGTCACGGTGTTCGGGGCCATGCTCAATGCGCTGGAGCGCCGCCTGGATCTCGCCCGCCGCCAGCCCGATGCCCTGGTCGAACCCCAGCTGTCCGAGTTGCGCTCGGGCCTGGGCAGCGCCCCGCTGGTCGCTGCTGCCGTGCAGGGCAGCGGGGCGCCACCAGCGCTGGAGTTGCAGAACATCCACAAAGCCTACGGTACTCACGCCGTGCTCAAGGGCGTGAACCTGAAGGTCGCCACCGGCGAGGTGATCAGCATCATTGGCCCATCAGGTTCGGGCAAGACCTCGCTGATCCGCACCATCAATGCGCTGGAAAGCATCGACCAGGGCGAGATCGTGCTGTTTGGCGAGGACTACCTCAAAGGG
>JBFHEQ010000157.1:0-7500 GCA_041584075.1 Hydrogenophaga sp. | reverse complement strand
GTTCACGTCCACCAGCAGCCCGCAACCGGTGCGCTGCGCCAGCGTGTTGAGGAATGCCGGTTCGTCCATGTCGGCCCGGGGCCACTGCACATAGGCCGACAGGTTTTCCACCGCGATCGGGCGCTGCAGTCTGTCTTGCACTCGCTGCACGTTGGCGCACATCACGTCGAGCGCTTCGGCGCTCATGGGCACCGGCAACAGATCGGCCGCATGCACGGCCTGGCCGGCCAGGGGCCCCCGCGCAAAGCTGGCGTGGTCGCTCACACGGAGCGGATCGATGCGCTCCACCAGTTGGGCGAGTTGTTCCAGATGCCAGGTGTCGATGCCCATGGCTGAACCCAGCGACAGGCCCACGCCGTGCAGGCTGACGGGGTAGGCAGCCCGACCTTGGCTCAGCACCGACAGGGCAGCGCCACCGTCGGCGAAAAAATTCTCGGAGTGGACTTCAATGAAGTCCAGCGCGGGCCGCTCTTGCAGCAGCTCGGCGTAATGGGGATGCCGCCAGCCGATGCCCGTCGGCGCGATCGCGGGTGCCGGCGCTTGGGGCAAAGGCGTGGCGTGCAACATGGCCGATCAGCCTTTCTTCATCATGTCGTCTTTTTTCATCTCATCCTTTTTCATCATGTCGTCTTTCTTCATCATGGCGCCGGCCTTGGCTTCTTCCATGCTCATGCCGTTCATGGTCTTGCAGGTACCGGCCGCCACGTATTTCCACTCGCCCTTGTCGTTGTCGACTTTGGACTGACCGGCACAAGAATGTGTGCCTGCCAGGTTGGCGCAATCGTTCTGGCCGGCTTTGGCGATGCCAAAGCACTTCTCCTTGTCGGCCGCCTGGGCCACCGAAGGCATGGACAGCATGGCGAGGGACATCAGCGAAGCTGCGGCGGCGGCGGTGATCGTGGTGTTGCGTTGGGTCATGGGATGCTCCAGTCATAAAGTTGTTGAAATAACCGAGGCCCCGGTCTCACATGGTTGCAACAAAGGCCTGCGGTTGATGGTGAGTCCCTGTTACCCGAAACTTCTTACACCGCGGGTTGAAAACGCCACATCACATTTTGGTCACACATCTCAAATCAGCGAGGCGATGTGGTCCCAGGCCTCTGGGGGGATGCGGCCGTTGTAAGTGCCGACCAGCCGGCCTTGCTGGTCGATCAGGTTTGCCATGGGCAGGTGGTTGGGGCGGGACATGGAGCTCTCGTAGCCTTCATCGCCTGTCCAGATTGACCGCAGGCGTTGTTCGCGCGGCACCGTCTGGCGCAGGAGCGATTCGTAATCCAGCAGATCGTTGCGCCGGGCGTCCCAGTTGACACCCAGCAACTGGAACGGGCGTCCGGCCCAGCCGGCCACATTGGCCCGCATCTCGTGCATCTTGTCGCGGCAGACCGCGCACCCGGTGGACCAGTGGAATATCAGCACCACCTGGCCGCGCAGTTCGCCCAGTGTGAGCCGCTGCCCGTCGACCGTCTGGCCCTTTAGCCGGGGGAAGTCGGCGGCAGGTTCTGGCGCAGCGGCCCCTGGGCGGTTCTGGGCCAGGGCGGGCGGTGTGCAGGCCAGCAGCAAGGTCCCCGCGATGAGCCGGCGCCGGCGCAGGGCGTTCGGGAAAGTATCAACGGCTGATTCTGAAAGATGTGGCATGGCATGTCCGGTGAGCCCTTTGGTCGCCTTGCAGGCCCAGTCCTTACACTTGTAGGCACTGTGACTTGCCGCCCCATCCATGAACGTTTCCGAATTTGAAGAGCAACTCGTTGCCCTGCGCGACTACCTCATGCGGTTTGCCCGTCTGCAGTTGCGCAACGAAGCCTGGGCCGAAGATGCCGTGTCCGAGACCTTGCTCGCGGCCCTGGCCAAGCCACAGGCCTTCCAGGCCCGCTCGCAGTTGAAAACATGGCTGGTGGGCATCCTGAAACACAAGATCATCGACGCCATGCGCCAGCGCAAGCGGGAGGTGGTGCTCAACACCGACCCGGACGACGACAACACCGACCCCCTGGAATACATGGCCTTCAAGGCCGACGGGCACTTCGCGGAAAAGCCCGCCGACTGGGGCAACCCGGAACAGGATCTGAAAAACCGCCAGTTCATGGTGGTGCTCGACGCTTGCACCGAAAAACTGCCCCCTGCGCAAGGGCGCCTGTTTTTGATGCGGGAATGGCTGGAGATGTCGAGCGATGACATCTGTAAGGAACTCGGGATGACCTCGACCAACCTGTACGTCCAACTGCACCGGGCCCGCTTGCGCTTGCGCGAATGCCTGGAACTGAACTGGTTTGCCCGCTCATGAACCCACTGTTGAGAAAAGTCCCCCTGATGCGCACTTGCAAAGAAGTGACGGCGCTGGTGGTCGCCCGGGAAGATCGGGCCTTGTCCGCAACCGAGCAGTTGATGCTGCGCATGCACATGGCCATGTGCAAGGCCTGCCCTCGTTTCGAGCGCCAGATGTTCACCATGCGCTCGGCCATGAAACAGTGGCGCAACTACGGCGAAAGAGACGAGTAGGCTGCCCGGTCCTTGTGCTGGCCCGGCCGCACAGCGTTGGTGATAGGCAAATCAGCCCCCTGGCCGGCGGCATGCCTGACGATCGGTGTAGCCGCAGGCACCTCCGCCTTCTCGGCAGGCTCATCCCGGAATAGGGTCATGGCGACTGCATCACGATGGTCCGCGTCGGGTAGGCCAGGCTGACGCCCTCCGCCTCGATGGCCTCCATGATCTTGAGAAAAATCGCTTCGCGCATGGCCAGAAATTCTTCGTAGACATGGGTGCGAAGGTAGGCAAACACCTCGAGACCCAGCGAGCTTTCATCAAAAGAGACAAACCTGACCCGCGCCTCCGGCATCACGTTCTCGTCCTGCTCCAGCAGGTCACGAAGGCTCTCCAGCACCGCTCGCATTTTGCTCGCCGGGGTGTCGAACGTGAGGCCGATCGTGGGGTTGAGCAAAAACCGGTCTCGCCGGGAGTAGTTCTCGATCTGCTGGGACGAAAAACTGCCGTTGGGAATCGTCACCACCGTGCGAGCCATGGTGCGCAATTGTGTCGAGCGCATGCCGATGTCTTCAACGGTACCGGTCACTTTCCCGACACTGCAAAAATCACCGACCCTCACCGGTTGATCAAGAATGACGGCCAGGCTTCCCACCAGGTTTTCAATCGTTTTTTGAGCCCCCAGTGCGATGGCCAGACCGCCCAGCCCCAGGGCGGCAATGCCGGTGGTGACATCGATGCCGATGGTGTCGAGCACCGCCACGAAGGCCATCATCACCAGCATGGTTTTGGCACTGCGCCGCACAAACACCAGGGCCGACAGCGCCCGGCGCCGGTCACCTCGTGCCATCCGCGCCGACCACAAATCCGACACCATATCGATCAGGCGCCAGAGAAACCAGACGAACGCCACCCAGCCCACAATGGCGGCATACCGTGCGAGCACCTGGCGCGCCACAATGGCCACCTGCAGCTGCTGCGTCGAGAAAAACAGCGCGAGCACCGTGAGGTACAAGCCCATTGGCGGAAATGCCGCCTCGGCAAACTGGACGCCTCGGTGGGTCTCGGGACTTTTCACCAGGGCATGCAAGACACGCAAGACCAGGGAGAAGAACAGCCTGACACCCAGCAGCAAGCCCATGGCCAGAACGACCAGGATCAACCAGTCCGCCACGGGAGCTCCGGCGAAGCGCAGATCGTGCAGGGCCATGGGCAACCAGCGATCGGTCGAGGTTGTGGCATCCGCTGCCGGCTCTGCATCCTGGATGGCCAGCAGGCTCTCTGCAGAAACAACCCAGTACGCGGGCGCGTCGGGGCTTTCCACACGCAGGGCGATCAGCGGAATGTCACCGGTCTGCGCGCGATAGGTGCCGATGCGCTCCTGGTCGACCGGTAGCCCGTCGCTTTGGTTGCCACGGGCATCGTTCGAGAGCGTGGCGAAGGGCTGAAGCGAGCCGCTGCGGTCGAGTTGCTGCTGCAGTCGCAAAGCCAGGTCGGCCCTTTGATCCGCGCCTTGATTCTTGTCTCGTGTTTCCAGGTAGCCCGACGCGCGCTCGTAGTTGCCGCTGGCAAAAGCATCCACGAGCTGGGTGGCGAGACTCCGGGGGGTCTCCCGCCCCAGGGGGTCGGTCCGCTGCTCCGTCGCCGATTCGCCCAGACCAAGTGGCAGGGTTTGGGCTGCCACAGGCATCGCCGCCCACGCGCACACCAACAACGCCAGCACTGCGAAAAAAGCGGGGCGCAGAAATCGGTTTGACATACGTGTTTCAGTCATAGAGCTCCTTTGATTCCATGCAACAGGCGGCACACGAGGCGCGGTGCTTCTCCACGCTCACATGTTGCCTTGCCGTACGTGGTCATGTGCTGCGCTCGGGCAGGCATGTGGTCCGCGCATCACGAGCGGGCCTGTCCAGCCGCCGCCCCCGCCCAGTGTGCCCCAAGGCTCAAATGGCGTGCTGTCCGACACACAGACGGTGGAGGGGCCCTTGACGTCCGTTCATGGCTTTCAGGCACATGCCAGTCACGGGCATTGTCTGGAGCGTCCACCTCGCCGCAACCATGGAAGGATCCGGAAATGAAAGTCGATACCCAAAAAACACCCGAACTCAAGGCGCTGTGCGAACACATTGAAGGGATGCGAAGCGCGATGTTGACGATGCGCGACGCGCAGGGGCTGCTGTCGAGCCAGCCCATGACCGTGCTCGAGATGGACGGTCGGGGCGATCTCTGGATGCTCATCAGCAAGAGCGGCCACACGGCACGCCAGGCTCAGCAGGGCAGCGGCGGGCACGCGGTCTCCCTCGCTTTCAGCGACGAATCCCGTTCGACCTACGTGTCAATCAGCGCCCAGGCGAGTGTCGAAGACGACCCGGTGCGCAAGGAAGCCTTGTGGAGCGCCATGGCCCGGCCGTGGTTCCCCAAGGGGGTGGAGGACCCCGATCTGTGCGCGCTGAGGTTGCAACCCCTCAAGGCTGAGATCTGGGATGGTCCCGACAGCCCCGTGGTTCGGCTCATCGCGATGGCCAGCGCTGTCGCCATGGGGAAGCCTCTGGGAATGGGTGACCACGACAAGCTGTCGATTCGGCAAACGGCATGAGCTTCGTGGCGTACGCCTGGGGCTATCTGGCGGCCTTGCTCGCCGTCGGCGTGCTCGATGGGCTGTGGCTGGGTGTGATTGCCCGCAGTTTCTACCAGGCCGAGATGGCCCCGGTGGCTGCCGAGAGTTTCAAGCTGGTGCCGGCTGCGCTCTTCTACTTTCTCTATCCCATCGGCATTCTGGCATTGGCCCTGACGCCGGAGGCAACAAGTTGGCCCGAGGCGCTGGCCAGGTCGGCGCTGCTGGGGCTGGTGGTCTACGGGGTCTACGACCTGACCAACATGGCCACCCTCAAGGCGTGGTCGCTGCAACAGGCCCAAGTGCTCCCCCCGCGCAGTAAGGCCTGCCGGGGTCTGGCTGCTTGCCCCGCACAACCCTGAAAGAATGGCGCCAGGGAGGTCCCCTTGTCGGATTGCGCTGGATCGGGTTTCAGCGTCTCGGGTGGTGTCGTTGCGGCGCTCTGAAACTCTGGGGTGCCGCCAGCGTCGCGCGGCATGGACAAGCATCAAGCCGCTTCTTTCGCCACCCGGTCTTACGGCCGAGGGAAGTGGCCGATCGCCATTGACCACCTGGTGCGAATGGCGGCATTGAAAGTCGGCAGGGCCAGCAGATGTGCCTTGGGCGTGGTTCGGGCCTTTTCCTCCGTCCCCTGGAATGCACCTGCCGTTGTGGAGCCTGGTTCAAGGTCATTGTCGAAAGAGGACACACAGGGCGGTGACCCGGCTCCGCGTGTGACGCACGTCAGGCCGCGTCCTACACCACGCAAGTGCAGGTGCCTACAAACCGCTGGGGCAGCCTGCAGAAGAATGAACGCATCTGTATTCAGGAGTGCGTCATGTCCCTTTTCCATTTCACATGTGCCTTTCTGGTTGCCGCTGGCCTGGGGGCCTTTGGTCTCTGGATGATGGGCCCGCTGCTCAACGCCATGGGTTCCTTCGAAGGCGAAGACCTTTGAGCGCTTCACCCGCTCAGTGGCCAGCGGGCCGGGCGCAAACACCAACCCAAAATGCAGCGGAGTGCATGTTGATGAATCGAGATCAGGTGTTGCTGGCGGGGGCTTTGGGCCAGGCGGCCTTCCTGAGGGGGAAATCGTGTTCCCCGGCATCGGACCAGGATTTTCTTCTGTTTCTGCGCGCCTGTGGGAACCGTGCCGTGGGCCAGACACTCCATGGCGAGGCGCCCACACTGGCACTGCTGGGCGCCTGGCTCGCAGCATGGCAGCAGGCTCAGCGCGAACAGATGCAACCGGCAGCCTGGTGACTGCGCCTCAAGGTCTGCAGATCGATTTGCCAGGCCCGACAAATCACCGGGCCTGTGGCCTTACGCACATCGGCGTGACTCCGCCGGCCGCCCGAAACGTTCAATGATGGAGACTGATATGGAAAACCTGCAACCCGAAACGGCTGTGAACCAGCCGTCGCTACTCTCGATCCTGAGAGACGACCACAAGACCGCAGAAACCCTTTTTGCTCAGTACGCCTCTTTGGCGCGTTCGTCGGACATCCGGGCCGACCGTGAGGGTTTGATGGCTCGAGCCGGTGGGCTCTTGCGAGCGCTTCATGAAATATGGGAAGCCATCCTCTGCCCCATGCTGCTCGACGGTGGCCATGCAACTGCGGTTCAGCGCGCACGAGACCATCAGATGCAGCTGATCGATCAATTGCAAGCGGTGACGGCTGCGGACCACGGCCTGGTTGCCCTTGATGATGCGGTTCAAATCTTGTCCACCCTGGCGATCGACGGTTTCCGCATGGAAGAAGCACAGCTGTTTCCACTGCTGGAGCCGCTCGACACGCCAGCGCTTTCCCACCGCGTGGCGGTGCTCAGATCAGAGATGCTTGGCCATCAAGGGGCCGACTGAGCAGGCTTGCGCCGAGAACGCTAAAGACTTGCGGCACAGACCGGGATGGGGTGGTGTTGACGGGGATTTCCTCCGGCGTCGATGGGAGACCCTGGCAACACCGGGCCAAGGAAGGCGGTTTGGCAAGTCCTGCATGGATGGGGAAAACGCCTGGCGAAGGCGTCGAGGCGCCTGGCCCGGTGGGATCGAACTTCCGATGGCTCCGCTGGTGCCGCTGCCCAGTGGGGCAGAGTCCATGTTGCGATCACGATCCACCTCGGCCGCCCTTGAAGTGCGCGGCGGGCCAAGGCCTGCGCGAGCGCAGCAACGCACGTTCGACCCCAGACACCGCTGTGTGGTCCGTGGGCCCTGTCAATCCCGTGGTGATTCCCTGCATGACCTGCGCCTGGCTGAATGCATGCAGGGGGACCCCGGGGCCTGGCGTTTCAGCTGTCGTTCTTTGAGGGGAAGTGGTCTCGTTGAATCTTTGTGACCACCGGCCCACGGCCCGTGTCTTTCAGGCCGTTTTCCAGGTCCCGTGCAGCCTGTTTCACGCGTTCGTCTTCCGCGCCAGGGTGGTTGTCAC
>JBFHEQ010000156.1:0-7517 GCA_041584075.1 Hydrogenophaga sp. | reverse complement strand
GTGTCGCCGTGCACCTGGCGCACCACATGGCGGATCAGCTGCTCGTTGAAGTCCATCAGGTCCTGGTAGTTCCAGTAGGCCGCGTAGAACTCCATCATGGTGAACTCGGGGTTGTGGCGAACGCTGATGCCTTCGTTGCGGAAGTTGCGGTTGATCTCGAACACGCGGTCAAAGCCACCCACCAGCAAGCGCTTCAGGTACAGCTCGGGCGCGATGCGCAAAAACATTTCCTGGTCGAGCGCGTTGTGGTGCGTCTCGAAAGGCTTGGCGTTGGCGCCGCCCGGGATCGGGTGCAGCATGGGCGTTTCCACCTCCAGGAAACCATGACTCACCATGAACTCGCGGATGCACGACAACGCCTGGCTGCGCGCCATGAAGCGCTTGCGGGCGCCCTCGTCGGTCATCAGGTCCACATAACGCTGGCGGTATTTGATTTCCTGGTCGTGGATGCCGTGGAACTTGTCGGGCAGCGGGCGCAGGCTCTTGGTCAGCAGGCGGATGTTGTCGGCGTGGATGGTGAGCTCGCCGGTGCGGGTCTTGAACAACACGCCTTCGGCCGACACGATGTCGCCCAGGTCCCAGTGTTTAAAACCCGCGTGCACGTCTTCGCCCACGCTGTCGTTGTTCAGATAGATCTGGATGCGGCCGCCGCTGTCACCCAGGGAGGCGTCTTGCAAGGTCGCAAAACTGGCCTTGCCCATCACGCGCTTGAGCATCATGCGACCGGCCACACTGGCGCGAACCGGTGTGGCTTCCAGCGCCTCCTTGGTGGCCTCGCCATGGGCCGCAAACAGCGCAGCGGCTTTATCGGCCGGTTTGAAGTCGTTGGGAAATGCCACCGCCCCACCCTGCCGCTGCGTCTCGCGCATGGCCTTCAGCTTCTCGCGGCGCTCGGCGATGAGCTGGTTTTCGTCAACGGCGACAACGGAGGGCTGGGCTTGTGGGGTGTTGGCTTGTGTCATGGTGCAATGAAAAACGGGCTGCACATGCGCAGCCATCTGCGTTGTGCAACCCATGATTGTAAGTTTTCAGCAGCGCCCCGTTGTCTATGGCGCTGGGGACCCCTTTCAGGGTGCCGCGGAACTGGCTCTGCCAGGCCGCCAGCACCGCCCCTTGAGGGGCTGAGGACCGCCGCTCTGCGCCCGCCTACACAGGCGCGGACGGAACGAAGAGCCATCGACTCTGGCGATGGCTCGGCCTGCAGCGCACACCGCAGGCGGCTCGGAGTGGTCTATATCAATGCCCGAGGTAGGCCTCGCGCACCCGAGGATCCACCAGCAAGTCTTTGCCAGAGCCTGTCATGGTGATTTCGCCGGAGTCCATCACGTAACCACGGGCCGCGATCTGCAACGCACGCTGCGCGTTTTGCTCCACCAGCAAAATGGTCACGCCCTCGGCCGCCACGTTGCGCACCACCTCAAAAATCTTGTCCACCATGATGGGCGAGAGGCCCATGGAAGGCTCATCGAGCAACAGCACCTTGGGCTGGCTCATCAGCGCGCGCGCCATGGCCAGCATCTGCTGCTCGCCACCGCTCATGGTGCCCGCCAGCTGGTCCTTGCGTTCGCGCAGACGCGGAAAGATCTCGAACATGCGCTCGATGTCCTTGGCGATGCCTTCCTTGTCCGTGCGGATATACGCGCCCATCTGCAGGTTTTCGGTGATGGTCATGCGGGTGAACACGCCCCGGCCTTCGGGCACCATGACCAGCCCCTGGCGAACCAGATCCCAGGGGCCCTGGCCCTTGATGCTCTTGCCCAGGTATTCGATGTCGCCGCCCTCGAAACCCAGAGAGCCCGTGATGGCCTTCATGGTCGTGGTTTTGCCCGCACCGTTGGAGCCGATCAGGGAAATCAGTTCGCCCTCATGCACCTCCAGGTCAACGCCTTTGACCGCCTTGATGCCACCGTACGCGACCTTCAGGCCGGTGACTTTGAGTAATGTATTTGCCATCTCATATTTCCTTGTTCATTCAGAACGTCCCGAGCGAGGTGTCTCTTCCAGATCGCTGCCGACCGCGTTTTGCCCGTCGGCCAGCGTTGCCCTCTGGGGGGTGTGACGCGCGCAACACGGTGCGGGAGGAGCCGTGCTCAACCGCCGCCGCTGCCCAGGTAAGCCTCGATCACCTTCGGATCGCGCTGCACCTCGGCGGGCGTGCCCGACGACAGCTGCTTGCCGTAGTCCAGCACGGTCACGCGATCGCACAAGCCCATCACCAGCTTGACGTCGTGCTCGATCAGCAAGATGGTGCGGTTGTCTTTGCGGATCTGGTCGATCAGCTCACGCAGTTGCACTTTTTCGGTGGCGTTCATGCCGGCGGCAGGCTCGTCCAGCGCAATCAGCTTGGGATCGGTGGCCAGGGCGCGCGCGATCTCCAGGCGGCGCTGGTCGCCATAGCTCAGCGTGCGCGACTTGTAGTCGGCAAACTTGGCGATGCCCACATACTCCAGCAATTCATGGGCACGGGCCGCGATTTCGGCTTCTTCGCGCTTGAATCCCGGCGTGCGGAACACGGCACCCAGCAAACCCGAATGGGTGCGCACATGGCGACCCACCATCACGTTTTCTGCCGCCGTCATTTCGGGGAAGAGGCGGATGTTCTGGAAGGTGCGCGCAATCCCGGCCTTGGCCACTTCGTGCACAGCTGTCGGCGTGTAAGGCTTGCCGGCGAGTTCAAACGATCCGCTGTCCGGTGTGTAGAGGCCGGTGAGCACGTTGAAAAACGTGGTCTTGCCCGCCCCGTTGGGTCCGATCAGGCCATAGACCTGACCGCGCTGGATTTCAATGCCGACTTCACTCAGCGCTTGCAGACCGCCAAACCGTTTGGAAACGTTGGCTACTTTGAGAATGGTTTCGCTCATACAGTCAACCTTCTTATTTGCTCAACGATTTGCCGTGCTCGGGCGAAGGCCACAAGCCCTTGGGACGCAGCAACATCACCATCACCATGGCCAGGGCAATCAGCAGCTGGCGCAGGATTTCCGGCGCCAGGCGGCCATCGGTCATTTGCGACAACGGGCCCGCCACATGGCGCAGGACTTCGGGCAACCCGGCCAGCAGCAGCGCACCCAGAATCACGCCCGGAATGTGGCCGATACCACCCAGCACCACCATGGCCACCACCATGATGGACTCCATCAGTGAGAACGACTCGGGCGACACAAAGCGTTGAAACGAAGCAAACAACACGCCCGACACGCCGCCGAAGGAGGCGCCCATGCCGAAAGCAAGCAGCTTCAGGTTGCGGGTGTTCAGGCCCATGGCCTTGGCTGCAATCTCGTCTTCGCGGATCGCCATCCAGGCGCGACCGATGCGGGAGTCCTGCAAGCGGTAAGACAGAATGATGGCGGCCACCACAAAGATCATGAACAGGTAGTAGTACATGGTCACCGGCTCAAAGGTGTAATCGCCCACCGTCAAGCGTTTGGCGAAATCCACCCCGAAAGTGTCGATCGCATCGATCTGGCTGATGCCTTTCGGCCCGTTGGTGATGTTCACCGGGCGGTCCAGGTTGAGCAGGAAGATCCGGATGATCTCGCCGAAGCCCAGGGTGATGATGGCCAGGTAGTCGCCGCGCAGCTTGAGCGTGGGCGCCCCCAGGATCATGCCCACCAGACCCGCGACCACCGCCGCCACGATCATCACAATCCAGATGCTGACGTGGGTCCCGTTGGGGAACATGGCCTTGATGGCCGGGAAAGTGTCCACCAGGTGGCTGGAGTCAAACAGCGCATAGATGTAGGCACCGACCGCAAAAAACGCGATGTAGCCCAGATCCAGCAAACCGGCGTACCCCACCACAATGTTCAGGCCCAGGGCCAGCAACACATAGAGCAGCGCCAGATCGACGATGCGCACCCAGGAGTTGCTGCCGGTGGCCTGCAACAGAATGGGCAATACCAGCAGCGCGATGGCTGCGAGCACAAAGGCAATGATCTTGCCGAGTTTCGTTTTCATCATGATGTAACGTCTCCTTCGGCTTCAGGCGCGATCGGCCACGCGTTCACCCAGCAGACCCGAAGGCCGCAGGGTCAACACCAGCGCCAGCATGATGAAGGCAAAAATGTCGGAGTACTGGCTGCCCAGCACACCACCGGTGAGCTTGCCGAGGTAGCCGGCGCCCAGCGATTCGATCAGGCCCAGGGCGATGCCGCCGACCACAGCGCCGGCCAGGTTGCCGATACCACCCATCACGGCGGCCACAAACGACTTCAGCCCGGGCATGAAGCCCATGGCGAACTGCACCGTGCCGTAGTTGGAAGCCCACATCACACCCGCGATCGCCGCCAACATGGCGCCGATGATGAAGGTGGCCGAAATCACCACGTCGGGCTTGATGCCCATGAGCGCGGCCACGCGGGGGTTTTCAGCCGTGGCGCGCATGGCACGCCCGAGGTTGGTGTGATTCACCAGCCACATCAGCAGGGCCAGCGTGATGGCCGTGGTGGCCAGAATCGTCACCTGCGTCACGGAGATCACCGCACCACCGACATGGAAGGGTTCGGTGGACAACATGGATGGATAAGAGTGGGGCCGTGGCTCCCAGATCATCATGGCGATGGTCTGCAGCAGCAGCGACATGCCGATGGCCGTGATCAAGGGGGCAAGCCGCGGCGAGTTCCGCAACCGGCGGTAGGCCAGCTTCTCGATCGTGAAGTTGAGCCCGCCACAAATCACCATGGCGATCACCGTGGCTGCGAGCAGGATCAGCCAGGTCGGCATGCCTGACCAGGCATCGCTCATCCAGCCGATGACCGTCCAGCTGGTGAGCGCACCCACCATCAGCACTTCGCCGTGGGCGAAGTTGATCAGTCCGATGATCCCGTACACCATGGTGTACCCGAGGGCCACCAGCGCATACATACTGCCCAGGACCAGACCATTGATGATCTGCTGCAGTAAAACTTCCATAAATGGTTCTCCGATTTCTGAGAGGGCTGTGGCCGTTTTTCCGAAACGACCGGTTTCATCTAACTAGCAAAAAACCCGCCAGACACCATCCTTGAAAGGGACAGACTGCGGGTTGGTGCGCGATTGTAACGACCGACAACAAGCTGCTTCAAGCGTGTAAGCCCTATGCAAGCACGGGTAAACCCGCAATGTTCGGGCCAGAGTCACCCTGCATCAGCACGATTGGCGAAACATTAGCCAGTTTGATGATTGCGTTTTTTAAGCTCGCGCAGCTTATCTGCAATGCGGATCTCCAGTCCCCGCTCCACGGGTCGGTAAAAATCCGGCGCGGGCATGCCTTCGGGGAGGTAGTTTTCACCGGCGGCAAAGCCGTCCGCTTCGTCGTGGGCATAGCGGTAGCCCTTGCCGTAGTCCAGCTCTTTCATAAGCTTGGTCGGGGCATTGCGCAGGTGCATGGGCACAGGCCGCGTGCCGTCCTTCTTCACAAACGCCTTGGCCTCGTTGAAGGCTTTGTAGACCGCGTTCGATTTGGGGGCGACCGCCAGGTACACCACACACTCGGCCAGGGCCAGTTCGCCCTCTGGCGACCCCAGCCGTTCGTACACATCGGCGGCGTCCAGCGCCATGCGCAGGGCGCGCGGGTCGGCGAGGCCGATGTCTTCGCTGGCCATGCGGATCAGGCGCCGGGCCAGATACCGCGGCTCTGCACCGCCATCGAGCATGCGCACGAACCAGTAGAGGGCGGCATCCGGATCGGAGCCCCGAATGCTCTTGTGCAGCGCGCTGATGGTGTCGTAGAACTGCTCTCCGCCCTTGTCGTAGCGCCGCATGCGCTCGCCCAGCACGCGCATCAGCCATTCGTCGGTCACTTCGTCCAGCTTCTCGCGGGTCGCCGCCACCGCCAGCGTCTCCAGCGTATTGAGCAACCGGCGGGCATCACCATCGGCGTAGGCGATCAGTCGATCGGCCGCCGCCGTTTGCACCGCAGGGATCGCGCCCAGGGCCTGGGCCCGTCCAAACAGCAGGCGCAAATCTTCTTCGCCCAGGGGCTGCAGCACATAAACAGCCGCACGCGACAGCAAGGCCGAGTTGACCTCGAAAGACGGGTTCTCGGTGGTCGCACCGATGAAGGTGAAGAGGCCACTTTCCACGTGCGGCAAAAAGGCGTCTTGCTGGTTCTTGTTGAAGCGATGCACTTCATCGACGAACACAATGGTGCGCTGGGCCATCAACCCGTCGCGGACCAGTTCGGCCTTGTCCACCGCCTCGCGGATGTCCTTGACACCGCCCAACACGGCGCTGATGGTGATGAACTGCGCATCAAACGCATCGGCCATCAGCCGCGCGATGGTGGTCTTGCCCACACCCGGGGGGCCCCACAGGATGCAGCTGTGCGGTTGGCCCGACTCGAAAGCCAGCCGCAAGGCCATGCCTTCACCCAGCATGTGTTGTTGCCCGATCACCTCGGACAGCTTGCGCGGCCGGAGCCGTTCGGCCAGGGGCTGGTGCACCGGCGACGAGGAGGCAGCGCTCACAGAATCAAGGCATCAAGGCCGGATGACGTCAGCGCCCGCCGGCGGCTGAAACTGGAACCGCTCGCCCTTGAGCGCCACATTGCCCTTCCAGTCGGCGAAGGTCAGCACCGAGCGCTGGCCCAGGCTGTCGACAATCTGCAATTCGGCGAGCTGCCCGGCGCGAAAACCCACACGCACGCTCTTGAGCTGGCCGTCGGACTGGCGCGGTTTCGCCTCCACCCATTCGATGCCATCAGACGCGGGCGCTGATTGCAGCTCAAACGACTTCTCCAGGCCTTTGAGGTCGGTGCCCGAAGCGACCAGGGCCGCCGGCGTGCTGCCCAGGGCGTCCTTTTGCTGGCGGGCCGTGACCTGGTTGAGATCCACGTCGTAGAGCCACAGGGTTTCGCCATCGGCCACGATGGTTTGTTCAAAAGGCTTGGTGTATTCAAAGCGGAATCGGCCAGGTCGCAAAAACTCGAAGCGCCCGCTGGACGTCTTGGTGCGGGCCACCGTTTCCTTGGCCCGTTTGGGCGAGGTCACCACCTGGGTGAAGCTGGCCTGGGCGCTCCCCACCTCGCGCAGGAATTGGTCGAGCTCGGCGAGGCCGTCTGAGCGGGCAGGCAAGGCCGTGAAAAACAAGGCGGCGGAGGTGGCCACAGCGGGCAGGCAGCGAAACAGGTTCATGGGTGTTCAGAGTCGGGATCAGCCGACGAGGTTCCATCCAGGGGAAGTGTGCTGGCCGAAGAATCAATCCTGGCGCGAAGGCACCAGGATATCGCGTTGACCACTCGAGGTGAGCGCGCTCACCATGCCGGCATTCTCCATGTCCTCCAGCAGACGGGCCGCCCGGTTGTAGCCGATCTTCAGCTTGCGCTGCACGTAAGAGATGCTGGCTTTGCGGTCCTTGAGCACGATCTCCACCGCCTGGTCGTACAACGCGTCTTTCTCGCTGCTGTCGCCGCCCTCACCAAACATGTCGCCCCCTTCACCATCGCCACCCAGGTTGCTCTCCAGCACGCCCTCGATGTAGTTGGGCTCACCGCCCTGCTCTTTCAGATAGGCCACCACACGGTGCACCTCGTCGTCGCT
>JBFHEQ010000155.1:0-7563 GCA_041584075.1 Hydrogenophaga sp. | reverse complement strand
GTCCAGGCCACGCGGGCCGGGCTGCGGTAGAACTCGACCAGTCCACCCAGCTTGGGCGCCATGTCGGTCATGGCCTTGGAGCGGATGTCGGACTCGCGGATGGGCGTGAGGCCCACGATGGTCTTTTTCAGGCTGGTGGTCTTGGCGGTCACGAACTGGGCGTACAACCAGGCGGCAGCGGTGCGGTCGGCGTCGTGCTTCTCGAAGAAGGTCCAGGAACCCACATCCTGGTAGCCGTTTTGCATGCCGGGCTTCCAGTAAGGACCGTTGGGGCCGGGGGCCATGCGCCACTTCGGCGTGCCGTCGTCGTTCACCACGGGCAGGCCTTTTTTGGTCATGTCGGCCGTGAAGGCGGTGTACCAGAAGATCTGCTGGGCGATCTGGCCTTGGGCTGGCACGGGGCCGGCTTCACCGAAGGTCATGCCGGTGGCTTCCTTGGGCGCGTACTTCTTCATCCAGTCGACGTACTTGGTGAGCGCGTAGACCGCGGCGGGCGAGTTGGTCGCGCCACCACGGGACACCGAAGCGCCTTCGGGATGGCAGCCATCGGCCGAGGCGCGGATGCCCCACTCGTCGACCGGTTTGCCGTTGGGGATGCCCACGTCGGCCGTGCCGGCCATGGAGAGCCATGCATCCGTGAAACGCCAGCCCAGCGAGGGGTCTTTCTTGCCGTAGTCCATGTGGCCATAGATCGGCTTGCCATCGATGTTCTTCACGTCGTTGGTGAAGAATTCGGCGATGTCTTCGTAGGCGCTCCAGTTGAGGGGCACACCCAGGTCGTAACCGAACTTGGCCTTGAATTTGTCTTTCAGGTCCTGGCGCGCAAACAGATCGGCGCGGAACCAATAGAGGTTGGCAAACTGCTGGTCGGGCAACTGGTAGAGCTTGCCGTCGGGACCGGTGGTGAAGCTGGTGCCGATGAAGTCCTTGAGATCCAGACCGGGGTTGGTCCACTCCTTGCCCTTGCCGGCCATGTAGTCGGTCAGGTTCATGACCTTGCCATAACGGTAGTGGGTACCGATCAGATCGGAATCGCTGATCCAGCCGTCGTAGATCGACTTGCCTGATTGCATCGAGGTTTGCAACTTCTCAACGACATCACCTTCCTGGATCAGGTCGTGCTTGACGGTGATGCCGGTGATTTCGCTGAAGGCCTTGGCCAGGGTTTTGGACTCGTACTCATGGGTGGTGATGGTCTCCGACACCACGGAAATCTCATTGACGCCTTTGGCCTTCAGTTTGGCCGCCGCATCGATGAACCACTTCATCTCGGCGGCTTGCTGGTCTTTGCTCAGGGTGGACGGCTGGAACTCGCTGTCGATCCATTTTTTGGCAGCGGCCGTGTCGGCCCAGGCCAGGTTGGTGCTGAACGCAGCGATGGCCGCGACAGCAAGGGCGGTGTGACGAAATCTCATGGTGTCTCCTCAGGCTAACGGCTTCCCCGGTGGGTGTCTGGAAAGCTCGGCCCCGGGGAAGCGATGGGCCGAATTCCGGAATCAATGACTTGCCGATCAGCCCTTGCGCATCGCCAGCGCCAGCCAGGCCATGGACGCAACGAAACTGATCCAGATCGAGGGCTCTTCGTCCAGCGCGAACCACTCGGTGAACCAGCCCGCCATGCCCACAAAAGCCAGGTTGATGTAGGCGGCCCCCAGCAGACCGATGAACAGGCGGTCACCACGGGTGGTGGCCATGGGCAGGAAGCCCTTGCGCATGACGGTGGGGGATTTGATTTCCCAGACGGTCATGCCAATGAGCATCAACAAGATGCAAGTGAAAAATACGGCCACCGGTGTGGTCCAGGCCATCCAGTTAAACATTTGTCATCTCCAATAGTGTTCGAGTGCCACAACCGCCAACCAAGGTCGCCGCCGAACCGGCTTTGCCGGGCGGCCAGCGACGCCCCCTGGGGGGTCGCGCGAAGCGCGGCGGGGGGGTCTTCATACCCTGCCCATGGCGAAGCCCTTGGCGATGTAGTGGCGCACAAACCAGATCACGATCGCGCCTGGGACGATGGTCAAAACACCTGCGGCGGCGAGCGTGGCCCAGTCCATGCCGGAAGCGCTCACGGTTCGTGTCATGGTGGCAACGATGGGCTTGGCGTTGACGCTGGTCAGCGTGCGCGCCAGCAGCAACTCCACCCAGCTGAACATGAAGCAGAAGAAGGCCGTCACCCCGACACCCGACTTGATGAGTGGCAGGAAGATGGTCAGGAAGAAGCGGGGGAAGCTGTAGCCATCGATGTAGGCCGTTTCGTCGATCTCGCGCGGAATGCCCGACATGAAGCCCTCCAGAATCCAGACCGCCAGCGGCACGCTGAACAACAGATGGGCCAGCGCCACGGCCAGGTGGGTGTCCATCAGGCCGACGGTGGTGTAGAGCTGGAAAAACGGGAGCAAGAACACGGCGGGCGGCGTCATGCGGTTGGTCAGCAGCCAGAAGAAAATGTGCTTGTCGCCCAGAAAGCTGTAGCGCGAAAACGCGTAGGCCGCTGACAGGGCCACGGTGATGGTGATCACCATGTTGATGGCCACATAGATCAGGCTGTTGATGTAGCCCGAATACCAGCTCTCGTCGGTGAAGATGAGCTTGTAGTTGTCCCAGGTGAACTCCTGGGGAAACAGGCTGAAGCTGGAGATGATTTCCCCGTTGGTCTTGAAGCTCATGTTGACCATCCAGTAGATGGGCAACAGGGCAAAGATCAAATACGCGATCAGGAAGATCGTGCGTTTCTGAAAACGGCGCTCAGTCATGTCCAGCTCCTTCTTTTTCGGCCTGGCCGAGGCGTTGCATCCAGTTGTAGAGCACAAAACAGAACAGCAGGATGATGAAGAAATAGATCAGCGAGAACGCTGCTGCAGGGCCCAGATCGAACTGGCCAACGGCCTTTTGCGTGAGGTACTGACTGAGGAAGGTGGTGGCATTGCCTGGTCCACCACCGGTCAACACAAAGGGCTCGGTGTAGATCATGAAGCTGTCCATGAAACGCAGCAGCACGGCGATCATCAGCACGCCGCGCATCTTGGGCAGCTGGATGTATCGGAACACGGCGAACTTGCTGGCGCCGTCAATGCGGGCGGCCTGGTAGTAGGCGTCGGGGATGCTGCGCAGACCGGCGTAGGCCAGCAGGGCGACCAGGGGCGTCCAGTGCCACACGTCCATCAACAGCACGGTGAGCCACGCGTGGGTCGCATCGCCTGTGTAGCTGTATTCGATGCCCAGCTTTTCCAGCGTGGCGCCCATCAAGCCGATGTCGGTGCGTCCGAAAATCTGCCAGATGGTCCCGACCACGTTCCACGGGATGAGCAACGACAGCGCCACCAGCACCAGCGTGGCCGAGGCTTTCCAGCCGGTCGCAGGCATCGAGAGCGCCAGCATGATACCCAGAGGAAGCTCTACCGCCAGCACCGCGCCAGAGAACTTCAGCTGGTTCCACAAGGCCGCATGCAGGTCTTCGTCGCGCATCACGGCGGCGAACCACTCGGTGCCCACGAACACACGCCGCTCAGGCGAGATGATGTCTTGCACCGAGTAGTTGACCACCGTCATCAACGGCAGGATGGCGGAGAACGCCACGCAGACCAGCACCGGCAGGATCAGGAACCAGGCCTTCTGGTTCACGGGCTTGTTTTGAACGCTCATGGCACGAGCTCCTCGTTTTGGTAGAAGCAGGTGTTGTCACCCAGCAGCAAAAGGCCCACGCTGGTGCCGACTTCGGGCGGGACCACATCGGGCGCGAGCCGGACCTTGACGGGCAAACCCGCTGCGTCGCAACTCACCAGCCAATAGGTACCGATGTCCTGGACCTGCTTGACGACGGCGGTCAGTGCGCCCGGCGCTTCGGGCGCACTGAGACCCAGGTACTCGGGCCGAATCCCCAAGGTGAGATCGCCTTCGGGCAAATGGCGCCCAGCCCCGGCGGGCAGACGCGCGCCGGCCAACTCCAGAGCATCGCCCTGCACCTTGACGGGCATGAAGTTCATGCCGGGTGAGCCGATGAAATGGCCCACAAAGGTGTGCGCCGGACGGTCGAACAGGGCTTCGGGTGTGCCCATCTGCACCACCTTGCCACGGGTCATGACCACCACCTGGTCGGCAAAAGTCAACGCCTCCACCTGGTCGTGGGTCACATAGATCAGGGTGAGCTTGAGCTCATGGTGGATCTGCTTTAGCTTGCGACGCAACTGCCATTTCAGATGCGGGTCGATCACGGTCAGGGGTTCGTCGAACAGCACGGCCGAGACATCGGGGCGCACCAGGCCCCGGCCCAGGGAGATCTTCTGTTTCTGGTCGGCGCTGAGGCCGGCCGCGGCCATGTCAAGCTGGTGACTCATCTCCAGCATTTCAGCGATCTGCCCGACACGCTGCTTGATCTGGTCGGCGGGCACTTTGCGGTTTTTCAGCGGGAAGGCCAGGTTTTCCGCCACCGTCATGGTGTCGTAGATCACCGGGAACTGGAACACCTGGGCGATGTTGCGCTGCTGCGGCGTGGCACCGGTCATGTCGGCATCGTCAAACAGCACTTGCCCATGCGACGGCTTAACCAGGCCGGACATGATGTTGAGCATGGTGGTCTTGCCGCACCCCGAAGGGCCGAGCAAGGCATAGGCACCGCCGTCTTCAAACGTCATTTTCAAAGGCAGCAGCGCATAGTCGCTGTCGACCTGGGGATCGGCCTTGTAAGAATGCGCGAGGTTGAGTTCGATCTTGGCCATCAGCGTGCCACTCCTGTGCGTTCGGGGGCGACCAGCAAGGCGCCATCCCGATCAAAGACATACACGTGCAAAGGGTTCACGTGCAGATTGATGGACGCGCCCAGCTCAAAGTTGTGCACACCCGTCAGCTGGGCCACCAGATCGCCGATGGGCGTGTGCGCATGCACAAAGGTGTCAGAGCCTGAAATCTCGGCCAGATCCACCGTGCCGCTCAACACCCAGTCACCACTCTGGGGGCGCTCGCGCAAGGCGCTGGCACGGATGCCCACGGTGACCTCGCGGCCGGCGTGGGCCGGCAAAGCCAATGGCACCATGGGCGCGCCAGACAATTGAACGCCTCCTTCAACAACCTGGGCCTCCACAAGGTTCATGGGTGGGTCGCTGAAGGCACGGGCGACACGCAGGGACTGTGGCCGGTGAAAGACTTCGGCAGTGGGCCCGTATTGCAGCAACTCACCCCGGTCCATCACGGCGGTGTACCCCCCCAGCAGCAGCGCCTCTGCGGGTTCGGTCGTTGCGTAAATCACCGTGGCGTCACCATTGGAAAACAGCTGCGACAGCTCTTCACGCAATTCTTCGCGCAGCTTGTAGTCCAGATTCACCAGGGGCTCATCGAGCAGCATCAAAGGGGCCGACTTGGCCAGCGCCCTCGCCAGGGCTACCCGCTGCTGTTGTCCGCCCGACAACTCGGCCGGCAAGCGCTCGAGAAACACCTCGATGTGCAGCTTCTCGGCCAAGGCGTGGACTTGGGCCCGCACCTTGTCGGCCGATTCACCTCGCAATTTCAGCGGCGAAGCGATGTTGTCGAACACGCTCATCGAGGGGTAGTTGATGAACTGCTGATAGACCATGGCGATGTTGCGCTCGCGCACCGGAACGCCAGTCACATCCACTCCGTCGACCAGCACACGCCCCTTGGAAGGCACATCCAGACCGGCCATCAACCGCATCATGCTGGTCTTGCCCGCCTGGGTGGCGCCCAGCAAAACGGTCACCGCCCCAGGCACCGGTGACAGGGTTTGCGGGTAAAGGTGGGTCGACGGCCCCACCGTCTTGCTCACGCGCTCCAAAGTCAACTGCATCGATTTTCCAGACAAAAGTCACACATGCACCCCGAGGGGTTTTCGCTTTTGAGATTCTAATGTTCGTTTGTGTTCTTATTTGTTCGGTATTTACCCTTAGTCGTTGTGCTTTTTTTTCCGTTATGTTCGTGTGGTCAGGAACTGTCGATTTCAAGCCTTTATGAATCTCGCACCACGCCACACACAACTGCTCGACGAAGTGCGCGCTCACGGTCCGCAGACCATTGAAGCTTTGTCCGAGCGTTTCGGTGTCACCTTGCAAACGGTCCGGCGCGATGTGCAGCGCCTCGCCGAGGCCGGGTTGCTGTCGCGGTTCCACGGGGGTGTCCGGCTCCCAGGCTCGACCACCCAGAACATCGCCTACCGGCAACGCCAGGCCATGTTGTCCGACGCGAAATCGGGGATTGCCCGCGCGATTGCCCAACGTGTGCCGAACGGCTGCTCGCTCATCCTCAACATCGGCACCACCATCGAGGCCGTGGCCCACGAACTGCGCCACCACCGTGGGCTTCGCGTGATCACCAACAACCTGCACATCGCCGCCCTGCTGAGCACCAACCCGGAGTGCGAAGTCATCGTGGCCGGCGGCCTGGTGCGCGCGGCCGACCAGGGCATCGTCGGCGAAGCGACGGTGGACTTCATGCGCCAGTTCAAGGTGGACATCGGCCTGATCGGCATCAGCGGCATCGAATCCGATGGCACGCTGCGGGACTTTGACTACCGCGAAGTGAAGGTGGCGCGTACCATCATCGAGCAATCCCGCGAGGTCTGGGTCGCAGCCGATCACAGCAAGTTCAACCGCCCCGCCATGGTGGAGCTGGCCCGGCTGGACGAGATCGACGTGCTGTTCACCGACACCCCACCGCCCGCCCCTTTCGACGAACTGATGGTGCAGGGAAATGTGCAGTGTGTGGTGGCAAATGAAGACTTCTCCACCGGGGGCGACCACCCGGGGTAGCCCCCGATCGCCCCATGCCCCAAATTCCATCGACCCGTCGTGGCATCCAACGCCGTCGCCCAACGGCCTCTTCCGCTCCCTTTTTTTGGTCCGTTGAATCACACCATGAGCAAATACCTGTTGGCCCTGGATCAGGGCACTTCCAGCTCCCGCAGCATCGTCTTTGACCGCGCTGGCCGCGTCGTGGCCATGGCACAGCAGGAGTTCCCACAGATCTACCCCCAACCCGGCTGGGTGGAACACGATCCGCAGACGCTCTGGGACACCCAGCTCGCCACAGCGCGCCAGGCCCTGAAAGAAGCGGGTTTGAGCGCCGCCGACATCCAGGCCATCGGCATCACCAACCAGCGCGAGACCACGGTGGTGTGGAACCGCAAGACCGGAGCGCCGGTGTATAACGCCATCGTCTGGCAGGACCGCCGCGCAGAGGCCGCCTGTGTGAAGCTTCGCGACCAGGGCATGAACGACACAGTGCTGCAGAAAACCGGCCTGCGCATCGACGCCTATTTCTCAGGCACCAAACTCCAGTGGATCCTGGACAACGTGCCCGATGCCCGCGCTCAGGCCGAGCGGGGCGAGCTGGCTTTTGGCACAGTGGACAGCTGGCTGATCTGGAAGCTCACCGGGGGCGCGGTGCACGCGACCGACCACAGCAATGCGGCGCGCACCATGATGTTCAACATCCACAGCCGCACCTGGGATGCCGAGTTGCTGGACATGTTGCACATTCCTGCCAGCCTGATGCCCCAGGCTCTGCCCTCGGCGGCCGAGTTCGGCCACACCCTGGCCGAATGGCTCGGCGCACCCC
>JBFHEQ010000154.1:0-7595 GCA_041584075.1 Hydrogenophaga sp. | reverse complement strand
TGGCGGCCCTGCCGCCCTCGGCCCATTCAACGGTACCCGAGCTGCCCCGCATGGGCAACACGTCGTTGACCATATTCGACGCTGCGCCACCGCACGCTGTGCGCCTGCTCAATTGCGTGGATCACCTGGGTGGCGGATTGATGGAGGGCGCAGGCAGTTTGAGTGGGGGGTGAGGCGAGTCGGGTCGAGTTGGGCAGGGCAGGGCGGATTGGCTTGGGGTGGGTAGAGGCGTGATGGAGGCGGCCATTTTTCACGCCAGAAACCAACAAGCCAAAGCGGAGCAATTGTGGATCGCTGTCCATATTGCCCCCATATTGCGTTGGCAGACTCCAGGTTGTTGCAATGAATCAACATTGCTTCCGGTGCGATCGGTTCCTCGACGTGCCTGTCTTCTTCAACGCAGCTTGAGAAACTGCCCATCGACGCTTGGTCTGCCGTGCCAAGTAGCTCTGTGGGGTACCCAACATGAACACGCCCAAACGATACCCATCCCCATACCCGTTGAAGGCCCTGAGTGCCTTGCTGATGAGCGCGTTCGTCGCTGGATGCGCCGCTCCGGTGACGCGAACCGTCTGGGTTTACGAGCAACCAGCCAGTGCCGTTGCACAGGCGTCGATCGCCCGGGTCGGGACGGTGGCCAGAATAGAGATTGTTGAGACGCAGGTGGGTGTGACGGGCGCCGGCGCAGCCACCGGCGCGGTGCTTGGCGGGGCGCTGACGAGCCCGATGGGGCGGGATGGGCCGCGTGGCCCTGGTTTTTTCCCGTTGGCGGTGGTGGGGATCGTGGCCGGCGCCCTGATCGGCCACCATGTTGAGCAACAGCAAGCTCAGGCGGCATCGAGCCGGCACTACCTGGTCTCCATCCACTTCGACGACGAGACCCGCCAGACCTATGAGGTCATGGCATTGAACGGGTTGCACACCGGCGAGCGAGTCCAGATCGAACGTGGGCAGATCAAACCCGTGTCCCGCTGAGAGTCCTGCCTGGGGAATGCGATGCTGGTCTGCGCAGATCCCCACGCCACCCATGCCTTGAGCCATCGGCGTCCGGACCCACTGGAGTGGGAGCGTGGCTTGGAAAGCGCGTTCGGCTCACAGTGCGTCTGACCCCATCTGATCCAACCAAGAAGCACATGAAAAAAACACTGCTGTGGCTCGTCCTGAGCCTGTCGGTCTGGACACACGCCGCCACCCTTGATGTTGAAGAGCGTTTTCTTCAGGATCTCAACCCGACCGCGCAGGAAACCGCAGCCGGCCACATGGCGGCCGACATCATCTCCCGCTACCACTACAGGGCTGTGCCGCCAGATCAAGCGTTTTCGGAGCAGGTATTTGACCGCTACCTGAAGTCGCTGGATCTGGAAAAGCTGTTTTTCCTGCAAGCCGATGTCGACCGTTTTGCGGGCGACAGGGCCAGCATTGCCCAAAAGCTCCAGCAAGAAGACCTGAGCGTTCCATTCGCGATCTACGACTTGTATGCACGCCGTGCCGTGGAGCGATTCCAATATGCCCGCGATCTTCTGAAGCAAGACTTTGATTTCGAAGTGGATGAAGAACTGCAGCTCTCCCGCAACCTGCTGCCATGGTCGCAAAACCAGGAAGACCTGGACGAGGTGTGGCGCAAACGTGTGAAGAGCGATTGGCTGTCACTCAAACTGGCGGGGAAGACTCGACAAGACATTGCCACAACGCTGGACAAACGCTACGCACTTGCGATCAAGCGCCTGGGCCAGACCCAGAGTGCCGATGCTTTCCAGATCTTCATGAACGCCTACACCATGGCGATAGAACCCCATACCAACTACCTGGGCCCCAGAGCGGCGGCCGAATTTGACATTTCGATGAGTCTCTCCCTGGTGGGTATTGGCGCCGCAGTTTCGAATGTGGGGGACTATGCCACCATCATGGCGTTGACCGAGGGTGGCCCGGCCAGCCGCTCCGGGCAGCTTCAGCCGGGAGACCGAATTGTCGGTGTGGCGCAAGGAGTGCGTGGCGAGATGATCGATGTGATCGGCTGGCGTTCGGACGACCTGGTTGCACTCATACGCGGCCCGGATGGCACAGTGGTCAAACTGGCGGTTTTGCCAGCCGGTGCAGAAGGAGACCCCCAGCGAAAGGTGGTCACCCTCAAGCGCCAACCCATCGCCATGGCGGATCAGTCTGCCAGCGCGTCCATTGAAACCATTTCAGACGGGGGTGTTTCACGCCGGATCGGCGTGATCACCTTGCCTTCTTTTTACGAGGATCTTTCAGGCAAGCTGGCTGGCGACGCACGCTTCAAAAGCGTGTCCCGCGATGTGCGGCAACTGCTGACCGAGTTCAACGCCAACCATGTGGATGGTGTGTTGGTGGATTTGCGCGACAACGGCGGCGGTTCGTTGTCGCAAGCTATCGAGCTCACCAGCCTGTTTGTTGGCAACGTACCGGTGGTGCAACACCGCAACGCCGCCGGCGAGGTGATGTTGGGCATTGACGCACAGGCCCGCGTGCTCTGGGGCGGGCCACTGGGGGTGCTGATCGACAAACGCTCGGCATCGGCGTCTGAAATATTCGCCGCCGCTATTCAGGACTACGGGCGTGGTTTGATCCTGGGCCAAGCCAGCTATGGCAAGGGCACGGTCCAGTCGGTCATCGACCTGGATGCCCTTGTCGACAACGACAAGCTTGAGTTGGGCGAGTTGAAGATGACCATCGCGCAGTTCTTCCGTGTCAATGGAGGCACCACGCAGCTCAGGGGGGTTACGCCGGACATCGGCTTTTCCGGCTACTTTGACGAGGGTGAATCAGGCGAATCCGCCTTCGAAAACGCGCTGCCCTGGACCATGATCAAGGCGGTTCACAACGCGCCCAACGCTACCGTCCGTTCCATCGTTCCTGCACTGGTTGCCCGGCATGAGTGGCGCACACAACGCGACGCCGACTTCAGACACCTGCAGGAAGATCTGGGTGAGCGCCAACGCCAACGCGACAAGACCGGCATCTCGTTGAATGAGGCTGAGAGGCGCCGGGAAAGGTCGGCCCAGGAAGCACAATGGTTGGCTCGCCAGACCGGCACCGGCCCTGTCAGTGCGAGCTCCAGTAGCAACGCAGGCGATACGCGTGTGGCTGCGTCACCTGCAACTCCGCAGAGCACAACAGCGCTGGACGACGGCCTGCTGTCTGGCGAGCGCAGCTTCGAGGAAATACTGCGCGCCGAACAATCGGTCAAGTCGTTGAAAGACATCGTTCTGATCGAAGCGACGCAGATCGTGAACGATGCCATCGGGATGCTGGAGGCGGTTCAGGCCGTACAAGCGGCGCAAACCCGGTCGCTTGCCGGGCCATTGGGTCAGTCTCTTTGATCCGGGTGGATTGCGATCTGGAGTGCCACACCTCGGGTTTCCAGGTGGGTTGATTGACCAGCGGACCAAGCAAGGGGTACCAGGTACCAGCCACGCCCTGCGCTCAAAGCGCCTGTTGCACGAACGTTGCTTCGGCGACTGGCGCGGACAGCCCAGCGACAGCCTCGGGATCGACCCGCTGGCCATGGACGCTGCGCTGCCCTGCGGCGAATCCTCCGCGCTGTCGCTCCAACGCCAAGCCGAACTCGGCAGGCCATTGGTGGTCGTGCCCCACGGGCTGATCATCCACCAGATCCTCGCGGCCTCGCCACCCTCGGTGCATTCAGAGAGGGAGCTTGATCTGCCCAGCATGAGCAACACGGCGATGGCGGTATCCGTTGGTCGTGCTCACGCCGCAACAGAGGTGCAATCGCTTGCCCGCCGTGGCCTTATCAATCTGGATTTCGTTCGGAGAGTATCAGGGTGCCAACTGGAGGAACAAGCGTTCCAACACCACCGGTGGGCCGTCCGGCGCGTGGCGAACGACAAGGCCTTGACCCTGTGCAACGGATGTTCCCAACAAGGCGCCGATCACAAAATTGTGTGTGACCCAGACGTCAAAATCGCCTGCTGGAACCGCGGCCAAAGCCTCGCGCAGTGACTGCTGGGCCAACGTCTTGTCGACCTTGCTGCGTTCGTGTGGCGAACCCAAGGCGGGCCAGGTTTGAGCCTGGCCAAAGGCCAGTGTCGCGGTGTCGACGCAGCGACACCAGGGGCTTGACCGCACCTGTCGCGGCCTGAGTTGATTCTTTGAAAACCAGGCCCCGATGCGCCGCGCCTGGGCTCGGCCTTCGTCACTCAGCAGGCGCTGGGTGCTGCAGTTGCCCAACTCAAACTCTGGCGGGTCGAATGTGCCTGGTGCCGAGGCATGTCGCAGCACCACCACCACGCCACCTTGGCGCAATAGCGATGGCACGGGGTCGCCGGCAGCATGTGCATTGTGCAGGCTGGTGGCAAGACCGAGCTTCAACAGTTGGCGGCGGTTGATCCAGGCGGGTGGGCGGTGATGGGGAGATTCGAAAAACATGATGCCATCGTCCTCACAGTGACTCATCTGTACATACGGCAGGGTGAAGGGCTATGCGGCCTGGAATTGGCGCCACGCCGCATTTTTGTCCGGACCGCTGTGACTCAGCGCGTGTGGCTTTGCCCAAAGCGCTGCACAAACGCCTCCATGCGAGAGCGGTTCTTGCCAAAGTCATAGAGCCCGAAGCTGGAACGCGATCGGTAGTTGATAAGCTGCCGTGGCTCGTCGATCCTGAAAGCCACCCTATCCTGAAAACCGGCCGGGGTGGTGAAAACCACATCCATCAATAAGTCTTCGGCCCTCACGATCTTCGCCTCGGGGAAGGTTGCCAGGGCTGCCTTCAACGCCAGCATCGCCTGCGCAGCCGATCCTTTGAAACGCAGCGGTTCCAGCCCGCTGCCCGGCCGGGAATTCACACAGTTGGTGGGCAGCGTGCAAACCAATTCGGTAGGCGACTCACCACTTGCTGACGCCACCGGTGCCATCACTGGCGAACCGCAAGCGGCCAGAGACAGGACAAGAGCCAGGGCGGCAACGGGTCGGCCCCCTTTGTTCTTCGGCAATGCCGTTCTGTGTTCGCTCATTGAACAGCCTCTGGGGAAGCGGGGGCCGCCAGCGTCAGCCAGATCTCGTTGCGCCTCATGAACCAGGGTGTGTAGGGCGGATCGTAGCGGGACAGCACAGGCTCTCCCGTCCAGGCGATCTCCGCTTCGCGCAGGATGACTTGCAGCTTTTTCAGGTGGTCTTCGTAGTTGGACTGCGACCATAAACCTGAATAGCGGATCACGGCCACACGGCGTGCGGGCTCCTCGCGCAACTGCACCCGTGCATCCGTGGGCTCGGGCGCTGTGGCCAGCGTGACACCACGCGGCAGGACAAACTGCACCAGGTAGCCACCAGGTGCCGCAGCCTGCGTGACCGGTGCTGTCATCTCGAGCTTCACCGGCGCGGCAGCCTGCGTCACCGGCGCGGTCATGGCGAAGGTCTTCTCGCCCTTGTTCTTGCCGAAAATGTAGCCGGCCAGGACGGGGAATGCTGCGCTGCCGGCCTTGTCGGCCGGTCCGGCTACCAGCACTTCGGCCACCACATAGGGGGCATATTCGCGCACCTGAGCGCCATCGAGCTGCTGGACGACGTCAAAAGGCGGTTCTTGCGCCGCGTGGGCCATCAGTGGCAGGGTAGCGAATAGCAGTCTCAACAACAAGTTCATGGTTTTCTTTCTCGGTGCTCAATAGCGTCAGGGCAGACTCGGTTCAGCAGACGGCTCTTGGTTGGCCACTCACTCCAGCGCCCAAATGAACGACGTCCTGTCCCTGCCCGCCACTCGGTGCAGGTGGGGGTGCAACTCGGCGTCAGAGGGGCTCATGCGCTCACAGTCGGCGCTCCCGGTCTCGAAGTGCGGCAAATGCATTCAGCCGGCTGGGTGCCACCTTCCCTGTTGACGCCGAGAAGCCATCGACCGTGCCCTCTTCAGGAGCAAGGAGGTGTCTTGACCACAGCCTCGCCCTGACGCGAGAAGCGCCCTGAGGCCTGGGTCCCCGCGGCGTTCACGCGAACCTCTGCGCCCTCAATCTCCGAACCTGAAACCATGATCCCGCGCGGACTGATCGTGTCGTCGACATCGATGGTGAAGGCGATGCTTTTTCCTGCCGCGAGGCGGCGGATCGGCAAGACCACTTGTCTGTCGCCATCGGCGACCTTGGGCAAGTTGACCAGAGCGTCGGCACCGGCCACCAGTTCGAAGGGCTGGAATACCTCGACTCCCGCGCCCGTACGCGTGACGTCGAAGATCAGACCGGCGGCCGATGTGCCCAGGTCGACGACGACGTCGGTCGCTACGAGGTCGCACGTGGCCAGGTTCGTGATCTCGAAACGATCTTTGGGCGCGCTCTCGATGAAGCGAACACCGACATTTGCGATGGCCGGCAGGGCAGAGAGCCCCAGGGCGATGGTCAAAATGGTGGATACGGGGCGCATGGGCAGTCTCATAGGGTGCTGATGGGAGGAGGGTGGCGAACGTCAATTTGAACTCATGATGCCATAAAAAAACTATTTAGTATTTTTTTGAACTAATTAGTATAGGAATTGATTTTTCAAGGGAACCACTCTCGCACCGCGCCGGTCCGACGCGAGAGCGTCAAATGGCCCAAGCCACCCGATCGCGCGTCGACAGGTTCCGTCTGTTGGCCCAGCGCCATGGGACCCATGGGGCGTGTTGCGCCCCCCACCCGCTGAGGCTGGCAACCGCGCTCGGGCTCAGCGGGTTCGCTCGAAGAGGATCCCACCGATCGACCATCGCACCGATTTCTGCGTCGCTGCGGCGGGTCGTCTCCAAGGCAGCGCCGCTTGTCCCGGCGGCACAGTGAAGCCCCATCGTGGGCGGAATAGCAGTGTTCAAATGCACTGGTCCTCAGCGCCTGCGGTGCCTTGTTGGTGGTTGCAGGCGCCTCGACGAAGATCGGCTCCATCCCGCGATCTTTTCGCTCCGGCCTTGACGGCCACCGACCTTCGACGGCCTACCAGCGTGTTCCCATCTTCAGACGGTGGCCTCTTTATCTCCCCAAGGGGGCCCTCTGGAAAGGCCGGAAAGCCGGCTGTGCCGAGCGATTGGAACTGACGGTGGTTTCAACCGGTCGGTTGGTGGTGAGGGGTTCGTCCGTATCCTGATCGACGTTCAGACCAGAGGGTGCAGCTGCAGGCGATTCGGTGCTCTCCCCTGGAAAGGCAGCGCCCGCTGGCAGGCCGGACGCAAGGGTGTTAGGCCCCCTTACTCCCGATCCTGCTCCGCCTGCCGCTCCTGCAGCTCCCGCCACATGATCTTGCCCGTCCCCGACTTCGGCAGGCTGTCGATGAACTCGACCAGGCGCGGGGTTTTGTAGGCGGCCATGTGGTCGTGGGCCCAGGCGGTGATGTCTTCTGCGGTGACCTGGCCCATGCGCTCGGGTTTGAGCACCACGAAGGCCTTGACCGTTTCGCCGCGTTTGGGGTCCAGCGCGCCGATGACGCAGACTTCGTGGATGTCGGGGTGCTTGTACATCAGCGCCTCCACCTCGGCCGGCCAGACCTTGAAGCCCGAGGCGTTGATCATGCGTTTGAGCCGGTCCATCATGAAGAAGTAGCCGTCTTCGTCGATGCGGGCGAGGTCGCCGGTGCGCAGGAAGCGTTTGCCGTCCAGCGTGATGAAGGTC
>JBFHEQ010000153.1:0-7607 GCA_041584075.1 Hydrogenophaga sp. | reverse complement strand
GCTGTGCAAGGTGTTCATTTGCTCATGATTATGGAAGGTTCAAGGGCTTCTGGCTCTGATCTGGAGTCCCCGGATACGTTCCGTGGGTCATGCATATTTCAGTGAGTTGCCCATGCCCGAACTCCCGGAAGTTGAAGTCACGCGCCTGAGTTTTGCCGACCGCATCGCGGGCGCCGAGGTCTCGGGCGTGCACCTGGGCAAGCCGCTGCGCTGGCCTCTGGGCTGTGAGGCGGGTCGGCTGGTGGGGCAAACCGTTCAAAAGGTGACGAGGCGGGGCAAATACCTGCTGCTCCACCTGAACGAAGGCCTTTTGTTGCTCCACCTGGGCATGTCGGGCAGTTTGCGTTTTGCCCAGGACCTGCCCGAGGCCGGGGTGCACGACCACTTTGAACTCATAACCAGCCGAGGGGTGTTGCGCCTGCACGATCCCAGGCGCTTTGGCGCGGTGGTTTTTGCCGCCAGCCTGGACGATGCGTCGGCGCGCAAGCTGCTGGACCGACTGGGGGTGGAGCCGCTGGAGGCCGGTTTTGCGCCGGAAGCCTTCCATCGGGCATTGAAACTGCGGCGAGCCAGCATCAAACAGGTCTTGCTGGCCGGCGACATCGTGGTGGGGGTGGGCAATATATACGCGTCCGAGGCCTTGTTCCGGGCCGGGATACGTCCCAGCTTGCGTGCGGACCGTCTGAGCAAGCCCCGTGCGGCGCGTTTGCACGGGGCCATTGTCTCGGTATTGCAACGCGCACTGGCCTTGGGGGGCAGCACCTTGCGCGATTTTTCCAGTGCCGAGGGTCAGAGCGGTTACTTTCAGATGGATGCCATGGTGTACGGGCGCGAGGGGCAGGCTTGTCGCATTTGCGGGTCGCCGATCCGGGCGATCCGGCAAGGCCAGCGGTCGACCTTCTTTTGCCCGCAATGCCAGAAGCCATGATTCAGCACCGAATGCTATATTGAATCGACTCCCTCACAACCATCGGCCCATGAGCTTCAATCAGGAATTCGACGAGCACGGCGCTTGGCGCAAGCAGTTCGCCTTGCGGCTCAAGCTGCTGTCAGAGTGGTTGACCGACCACGACTTGCTGGAAGCGGGCGTTCGGGAACGCCTGGATCGGTTGCATGCCCAGGTCAGGAATGACCAGATCATGGTCGCTTTTGTGGCCGAAGTCTCGCGCGGCAAGTCCGAGCTCATCAACGCGATGTTTTTCGCAGGCTATGGACGGCGCATCATGCCGGCCAGCGCAGGCCGTACCACGATGTGCCCGACGGAACTGGGCTATGACGCCAGTGTGCCGCCGTGCCTGCGCCTGTTGCCCATCGAAACACGCCTGCAGACGCAGTCGTTGCAGGACTGGCGCAATGCCCCCGACAAGTGGGAGCGTGTCAAGCTCGATGTCAACGACCCCCAGCAACTGGCCAAGTCCATTCAGAAAGTGGCCGAAGTGCGACGGGTCAGCCGCGAAGAGGCGGCCAAGCTGGGTTTCTGGAACGACGAGACGCCGCAGGAAAACCCGCTTGTCGGATCTGACGGGCTGATCGAGGTGCCGAAGTGGCGCCATGCCCTGATCAATTTGGCCCATCCGCTGCTCAAGCAGGGCCTGGTGATTCTTGACACGCCTGGCCTCAACGCCATTGGCGCCGAGCCCGAACTGACGGTGAGCCTGCTGCCGCAGGCGCATGCCGTGGTGTTCATCCTGGCCGCCGACACGGGCGTGACCAAGTCCGATTTGAGCATCTGGCGAGAGCACCTCTCTGTGTTGAACAAAGGCGCCGATTCGCGTCTGGTGGTGCTCAACAAGATCGACACCATGTGGGATGCGCTCAGTTCACCCGAGCAGGTGCAGTTGGAAATTGCCTCGCAGCGCTCGGATTCGGCCGAAACATTGGGGCTCGCCCCCGATCAGGTGTTGGCTGTGTCGGCCCAGAAGGGTCTGCTGGCCAAAGTGAGCCGGGACGAGAGGTTGCTGGAAGCCAGCAACCTGATGGCATTGGAACGGGCGCTGGGCGAGGGTTTGCTGGGCCAGCGCCGGCGCATTCTGGGTCAGTCGGTCACCACCGGCATCTCGGCATTGCGGCAGGAAACGGGGCGCCTGGTGCACACCCGTTCACGCGACATCCTGGAACAGATCCAGGAGCTGGAAGGACTGCGTGGCAAGAACGCCGGGGTCATCAAGCAGATGCGACTGCGCATCGAGCAGGAGCAGGCCGACTTTGATGCCAGCGGCGCCAAGATACAGGCGGTCCGTTCGGTGCACCTGCGCTTGCTCAAGGACCTGTTTGCCTTGCTGGGCAATGCCCATCTGAAGAAACACGTCGCTGAACTCGCCCGAGCCCTCAAGCAGCCCGGGATCAAGCTGGGTGTGCGGCGTGCCTATGGCCACACTTTCGCAAGACTGGTTGCCGATCTTGATCGTGCGGACGGTCTGGCCAATGAAATCCAGGCCATGCTGGAAGGCAGCTTCAAGAGCCTCAACGCCGAATACGGATTTTCCCTGCAGGCACCCACGGCACCCCAGTTGAAAGCCTACCGCAAGGAGCTCGACCAGATCGAAAAAAGCCATGTGCAGTACCTGAGCCTGGGCAATGCCTTGCGACTGGCGCAGCCGGAGTTTGCCGAGCGGCTGACCCGGGCACTGACGAGCCGTTTGCGGGTGACCTTTGACACGGCGGTGAACGAAGTGGAGCTCTGGAACAAGTCCGCAGCGGCGCAACTGGATGCCCAGTTGCGAGAGCGGCGGCGCAATTTCAGCCGCCGCATCGAGGCGGTTTCGCGCATCCAGCAGGCTGCCGGAGGGCTGGACGAGCGCATCCGGGAACTGCAGACCCAGCAAGGGGAACTCAATCTGATGGATGCCAAGCTGGTGGAGCTGATCGATCGGTTGCTGGAGATCGCCTCGGGCGTGGAACGCGAATCTTTGCCCGCATGAGCGCCGAACCTCCGTTGCCGGCCGGATTTGCCCGGTTGCTGGTGGACTGGCAGCGCCACAGTGGGCGGCACGGTCTGCCGTGGCAGGGGTCCAAAGACCCGTACCGCGTCTGGTTGTCCGAGGTGATGCTGCAGCAGACCCAGGTCAGCACGGTGCTGAACTACTTTCCGCGATTTCTCGCCCGCTTTCCCGATGTGAACGCGCTGGCCGCCGCGCCAGCAGACGATGTCATGGCTTTGTGGAGCGGGCTGGGCTACTACAGCCGGGCCCGCAACCTGCACCGCTGTGCGCAGATCGTGTCGGCCGAACATGGTGGCGTGTTTCCTGCAACATCTCTGACCCTGCAAACCTTGCCGGGTATCGGTGCATCGACCGCGGCGGCCATTGCAGCTTTCTGCCATGGTGAACGGGTGTCCATCCTGGATGGCAATGTGCGGCGGGTTTTGACGCGCTTGCTGGCGTTTGATGAAGATCTGGCGCAGGCATCGGCGCAAAAACGCCTGTGGGGGCTGGCCCAGGCTTTGCTGCCCGAGCGGCCAGCCGGGGATGACATGGGCGCCTACACCCAGGGGTTGATGGATCTGGGCGCCACGCTTTGCACCCGCAGCCGGCCCGCCTGTGAACGTTGCCCGGTCAATACCCTCTGCGAGGGTTTTGCGAGTGGTGAGCCTGCCCGGTTCCCGGTCAAAACACGCACGCTCAAGCGGCGCCACGAAAGCTGGTGGCTGACCATTCTCCTGTCGCAGGGAGACGATGGTGTTCGGCGGGTCTGGCTGGAACGCCGGCCCAGCCGTGGCATCTGGGCCGACCTCTATTGCCCGCCGGTGTGGGACAACGAGATGGAGGCGCGCAACCAGTGGTCCAAGGGGCACACGAGCGTCCAGGACATGCCGCCAGTGAGCCACAGTCTCACCCACCGCGAGTTGCGCTTGCATCCGCTGCTGCTGGAAACGGTTGACCCCGTCGATGTGCCGAACTCCGACGTGGGGCAGTGGGTGCGCTGGACGGACCTGCCGTCGCTGGGCCTGCCCGCACCGGTACGCACCTTGATGGAAACGCTGTAGCGGGCCTTGCCGCTGAAAAGGCAGCGTTGAGGCGCCTTATGGAGAGGCAGAGCCCTGGTGTGTCACAGGCCAGTGAGCCGCTTCGCGGTGCCTCAACCGCGTCGACCAATCGGCGCCAAAGATCGCTCCCAGCCGCTCGACCAGGTACACCGATCGGTGCTGGCCGCCGGTGCATCCGATGGCCACGGTGACGTAGCTGCGGTGATCGCTCAACATGGTCGGCAGCCAGCGGTCGAGAAATGCGGCGATGTCCTGCTGCATGTCGGCCACCTCGGGTTGGCGGCTCAAGAACGATGCCACGGGCGCATCGCGCCCGGTGAGGGGCTTGAGCTCGGGCTCATAGTGCGGGTTGGGCAGCATGCGCACGTCAAAGACGAAATCGGCGTCCATGGGCACGCCACGCTTGAATGCAAACGATTCGAACACCAGGGTGAGCGGCGCATGCTGCGTGTCCAGCAGGTCCTTGATCTGGCTGCGCAGTTCGGCGGGCCTGCTCAGACCGGTGTCGATCACCAGCGCCTGCTCGCGCAGTTCGGCCAGCAGTTCGCGCTCGTGCTCGATGGCATCGGTGAGCGCCTGGTGCTGGTCGTCGGTCTGTTTGAGCGAGAGGGGGTGGCGTCGGCGTGTTTCAGAGAAGCGGCGCACCAGGATATCGGTGGCCGTGTCCAGGAAGACGGTGCGGAGGTGGATCTTTTGTTCGGGTTCGTTGATGACGCGGGCCAGGCGCTCGGGCAAGCCGGGCAACGAGTCGGCACTGCGCACATCCATGGCGATGGCCACTTTGCTGGCCCTGTGGCTTCGTTCAAGGGCGATGAAGGAGGCCAGCAGTTCGGGCGGCAGGTTGTCGACGCAATAAAAACCCAGATCTTCCAGGGCGGTGAGTGCCACGGACTTGCCGGAACCGGACATGCCGGTGACCAGCACCAGTTCAATGGCTTGAAGGGGTGGCGGGGAGGGTGTTTTGACGGGTTTCATGCGGTAAGCAGTTCGCGGGCATGGGCGAGCGAGACTTCGGACTGTGCGCTGCCGCCCAGCATGCGGGCGAGTTCGAGCACCCGTTCTTCGGAGGCGATGGGGTTGACCGAACTCAGCGTCTGCTGCTGGCGCTGCTGTTTGCTGACCAGCAGGTGCTGATCGGCACAGGCAGCCACCTGGGGCAGGTGGGTGACCGCCAGCACCTGCCGGTCTTTGCCAAGCTGCCGCAGGAGCTGACCCACGGTGTGTGCCACGGCGCCGCCGATGCCAGCGTCGACTTCATCGAATATCAGCGTCGGCGCCTGGCCCAGCTGGCTGGTGACCACGGAAATGGCCAGGGCGATCCGGGACAATTCACCTCCCGACGCCACCTTGCCCACCGGCTTGGGTGTCACGCCGGCGTGACCCGCCACCAGGAATTCCACCTGCTCCCAGCCATGGGCCTGGGGCTCTTCCAGCTTGTTCAGCGCCACTTCAAATCGACCGCCCTGCAGGCCCAGGGTCTGCATGGTGTCTGTCACGGCTTGCGAGAGGCGGGGTGCGGCCTTCAGGCGTTGCTTGCTCAGGTGCTGGATGTCGGTCTGAAAAACCTTCCAGGCCGCCCGCTCGGCCTGGGTGAGGGCGTCGAGGTCCAGCGCCTGGTCGATCTGCGCGAGTTCTTCTTTCCACTGCGCATGCAGGGCGCTGAGCTCCTCGGGGGGGCGGCGGAATCGCCGGGCCAGCGAGACCCACAACGCGAGGCGTTCGTCCAGTGCGTCCAGGCTGGACGGGTCCTGGTCGCCGTGGCGCTGGTACTGGTGCAGGCTGTGCACACTGTCCTGCACCTGGGCCAGGGCACTTTCCAGCGCTTCGATGGTGCTGGCAAAGGCCGGTTCGATGTGGGCCTGTGCCTGGAGTGCCGTCAGCGCGCGGTGGACCAGTGCGGCAGCGCTGTCGTCCTGATCGTCCAGCACGGCCAGTGCGGCTTCGGCCGCGTCCGTCAGGGCCTGGGCATTGGCCAGGCGGCTGTGCTGGGCGTTGAGTTCGGCCCATTCGTCGGCGCCCGGGGCGAGCTTGTCGACCTCGGCAACCTGCCAGGCCAGCCGCTCGCTTTCCTGCCGCAGGCCGATTTCACGTTCGGTGGCCGCTTCCAGGGCCTTGCGGCGCTGACGCCACTGGCTCCAGGACTTCTGGGCGGGGCCCGTGTCGATACCGGCGTAGCCGTCGAGCAAGGCCCGCACGGCGTCGGCGCGTGTCAGGCTTTGCCAGGCATGTTGTCCGTGAATGTCCACCAGCTCACTGGCCAGTACCTTGAGCTGGGCCAGGGTGGCAGCACTGCCATTGATCCACGCGCGGCTGCGGCCATCGGTGTCGACGGTGCGGCGCAGCAGCACGTTGTTTTCTTCGGTGCTGAAGCCCTGCTCTTCCAGCCAGGCCAGCAGGTTGGCGGAAGCACCGAACTCGGCGGCGATGTCGCAGCGGGTCGCGCCTTCGCGGACCACGCCGCTGTCTGCCCGTCCGCCCAGGGCGAGCTGCAGGGCATCGATCAGGATGGATTTGCCGGCCCCGGTTTCTCCGGTGAGCACGCTGAAGCCGCTCTCCAGTTCGAGGTCCAGCGACTCCACAATGACGAAGTCGCGCAAAACGATGCGTCTGAGGCTCATGGCAGGCAAACAGCTAGGAGGGAAAACAATCCGGTATTTTGACGGGGTTTGATGACACCCGCCTCAACCGCCTTCATTCCAGTGGAGTTTCTTGCGCAGCGTGTCAAAGTAGCTCCAGCCAGTGGGGTGGAGCAGGCGCAGCGTGTGCTCCGAGCGACGCACCACAATGCGGTCGCCGTGCAGCAGGCTGGTGAGGGACTGCATGTCGAAGTTGGCGCTGGCGTCGCGCCCGCTCACGATCTCCAGCGCGACTTCGCTGTGGGCGGGGAGCACGATGGGCCGGTTGGACAGTGTGTGAGGCGCAATCGGCGCCATCACCCAGCCATCGATGGCGGGGTGCAGCAGGGGGCCGCCAGCCGACAGGGCGTAGGCGGTGGAACCCGTGGAGCTGGCGATGATCAGGCCGTCGGCACGCTGGTTGGCCACAAAATGGCCATCCACCTCGACCCGCAGTTCAATCATGCTGGCGGCACCACCGCGGTTGACCACCACATCGTTCAGCGCTGTGGCCTCAAATACGCAGCGGCCATCCCGCCAGACGCTGGCTGCCATCAGCGAGCGGGCATCTTCCTCAAACTCACCGCGGAGAATGGCTTGCAGTTTGTCCGGATAGCCTTCGAAGGGGATGTCGGTGATGAAGCCCAGACGGCCCTGGTTGATGCCCACCAAGGGCACGCCGTATTGGGCCAGTTGCCGGCCAATGCCGAGCATGGTGCCATCACCACCCACAACCAGGGCGAGGTCGCAACCCGTTCCCATGGCAGGCACATCGAGTGCAGGGTACTGCAACAAACCCGTATTGAGCGCCGTTTCTCGCTCCAGCGAGACATCGCAGCCTTGGTCGTGCAGAAAGTGGGCGACTTCGTCAACCACATCCCGAGAACCGGGCGCCAGGTATTTCCCAATGATGACCACATGAGGGAAACGCAGGCGGGCAGGTGCCGTGGTGGCTGTGGTCTGGCGGACAGGCGGAAAATTCATCCGCAAATTACAACATAGGCTCG
>JBFHEQ010000152.1:0-7689 GCA_041584075.1 Hydrogenophaga sp. | reverse complement strand
TGCGACCGGGTGATACAGCTGGTGGACGGGCGGTTGGTCAGCGACTGAGCGCCCAATGGAAAGCGGGATTCAGCAGACGCGGAAAAACCGCATCTCCACCCGGTCGGGGAAACGCGCGCCGGTGCCGATGAACAGGCTTTCGGTCATCCAGGCCAGTGCCGGGTGTGAGACTTCAAACGTGGGCGCGCAGCGGAAGTAGATCGCCGCCGGGTCCACCGGCTCACCGCGCACGAGTTTGGCAATGTCTTCGGGCGAACCCCTTCGCAGGGCGCGGTTGTGAACGTACACGTGAGCGCCCGCCCAACCGGAGTCGACCAGTTGCAGCAGGTAGCGCGCGTCCAGATCGGCCACGGTGTCGCTGACCACCAGCTGAAAATCGGCCCCGCCTGGGAGCACGATGCCGTTCAGCTGACCACTCACCGTGCCACCCGTGATCGGGATGATGCGGCGTTGGCCGCGGCTGTTGGTGCCGGTGACGGGGCCGGCTTCCAGCGGTGTGGCCACGGTGACGGACAAGTCGATCACGGGCTCCAGAAGGGGAACGTTCAAGGACATGGCCTGCTCCAGGCTCAAGCGCCCAAGGCGGGTAGCAACTGACCTTTGCATTCGCCAAAGCCTATGCGTGCCGCGCCCGGCTTTTCGCACCACCCGCGCAAGATGACAGTGTCGCCATCTTCCAGAAAGGTTCGCTGCTCACCCGTGCCTGGCAAGGTAAGGGCGCGGCTGCCGCCCAGGCTCAGTTCCACGATGGCGCCAGCCTCTTCGGCGGTGGGGCCCGAGATGGTTCCCGTGCCCAGCAGGTCCCCGGTTTTCAGGTTGCAGCCGCCCACGGTGTGCTGGGCCACCATTTGCGCGATGGTCCAGTACTGGTGACGAAAGCTGGTGGCCGAGAGGCGGTCGGCGGCCAGGCCGCGTTCGCGGTGCTGCGCCGTTTCCAGCCGGACTTCAAGCTGTACGTCCACGCCACCTTGCTGGCTGTTGGCGGGCGTGTCCAGGTAGGACAGGGGCTGGGGCTCGTCCGCCGGGTGCGAGAACGGCACCCGAAACGGCGCCAGCGCTTCCATGGTCACGATCCAGGGGGACACCGTGGTGCAGAAATTCTTGCCCAGAAAGGGGCCCAGGGGTGCCATTTCCCAGAACTGGTGGTCTCGCGCCGACCAGTCGTTGAGCAGGCACATGCCGAAGATGTGGGCCTCGGCCTCGCTCAAAGGAATCGGCTGGCCCAGGTCGTTTCCGCTGCCGATGTAAAAGCCCATCTCCAGTTCGTAGTCCATGCGCCTGCTGGCGCCATACACCGGCGCCTGGGCGCCCGGGGGCATGGCCTGCCCCATGGGGCGGTGGAACGGGGTGCCGCTGATGACCACGCTGGATGCACGCCCGTGGTACGCAATGGGAATCCACTGGAAGTTGGGCGTGAGCGGGTCCTCCGGGCGGATGACCCGGCCCACGTTGCGGGCGTGGTGAATGGAGGTGTAGAAGTCGGTGTAGTCGCCGATGCGGGCGGGGACCCGGTACTCCACGTCCGCCAGGGGCACCAGGCTCTTCCGCACGGCCGCCACAACAGGGCCGCTGGCATCGGCCAGCAAGGCATCGAACACCGCGTGGCGCAGCGCACTCCAGATCGCTGGCCGCATGGCCATGAGGGGGTTGAGCGAGTCGCCGGTACAAGCCTCCCCACCTCTCGCGGCCAGGTCGGACAGGACGCCAGCCCCTGCCAGCGCAGCCAGGTCGATGACCTGGTCGCCAATGGCGATGCCGCCGCGGAAGCTCTCGCTGCTGTTGCGGCGGCGAAAGACGGAAAAAGGGAGATTCTGTATCGGGAAATCCGCTTGCGTGGTGTTGGCCGATGCCAGCCAGCTGCGGGCTTCAGGGGCGTGGGTGTGGTTCAGTTCCATGGGTGCCAGGTTCCTGGGGTCGGGTCAAAGATGGAGGAGGACTGCAAAGTCCCTGCAAGGGGGGGGAAGGGCCACCGGGCCAGCCGCCGGGCCGCCCCAAGACAGGCCCAGCCCCCTTGGGGGGCAGCGACCCGCGCAGCGGCGGAGCGTGGGGGCCATGTTCACACCAGTGCGTCGTCGAAGATCGCCACGGCGCGGGTCCAGCCGGCCGAGGCGCCGCGGATCTTGTGCGGGAAACAGCTGATGAAGAAGCCGTCGGCGGGCAGGGCCTCCAGGTTGTGCATCTTCTCGATGTGGCAGTAGCCGATATCGCGCCCGGCCTTGTGGCCTTCCCAGATCAGGCTGGCATCGTGCGTTTCGCCGTATTTCTTGGCCGTGTGCACGAAGGGCGCGTCCCAGCTCCAGGCGTCGGTGCCAGTCAGGCGCACGCCTCGCTCGAGCAGGTACATGGTGGCCTCGTAGCCCATGCCGGCGCCGGAGGACACATAGTCGTCGTGACCGTAGCGTGAGCCGGCGCGGGTGTTGACCACCACGATCTCCAGTGGTTTCAATGTGTGTTCAATGCGCGCCAACTCGGCCTCCACGTCGGCGGCGGTGATCACATAGCCGTCGGCCTTGTCGCGAAAGTCCAGCTTCACGCCGGGCTGGAAGCACCATTCCAATGGCACGTCGTGGATGGCGATGGCGGGCTTTTTCTCGCCCAGTGCCTTGTCCATGGTGGAGTGAAAATGGTAGGGCGCGTCCAGGTGGGTGCCGTTGTGGGTGGAGAGCTGCACCAGTTCCACCGCCCAGCCTTCGCCATCGGGCAGGTCTTCCTTCTTCAGGCCCGGGAAAAAGGGTTCGATCTGTTCGAAGGTGTTGTCGTGGGTGAAGTACTGGATCTTGGGGGCGAAGGCGGGCGGGTCGCTCACCACATCGTTTTCCAGAAAGATCGAGAGATCGACGAATTTGCGTGCCATGGGGAGTTCCTTGATCAGTGTTATTCAGGAAAGGTGTTTGCCGGCGGACCAGCCGTGCGGCACCAGGTGGCGCTCGGCCACTTCGACCGGGTGCGCTTCCAGTGCTGTGGCCAGGCTGTCGTTCCAGCGGTTGAGGAAGCCGAACAGCGACACCACGCCGATGATTTCCAGCACTTGCTCTTCGCTCCAGTGTGCGCGCACCCGCTCGAACAGGGCATCGTCTACCGCGTTGGGCAACTGCCCGGTCGCCAGTGCAAGCTCCAGCGCCACGCGCTCGGCCGGGCTGAAGAGGGGGCTGGATTCGAACGTCCACAGGGCATCGAGCTTTTCCGGCGTCACGCCGTGCATCTGGGAACCAGCGGCGGTGTGGGCCATGCAGTACTGGCAGCCGGCCGCGCGCGAGGCCATGTGGGCGATCAGCCGCTTGAAACCCTTGTCCACCTGGCCCGAGCCCATCAAGGCACTGTTCATCGCGCCAAGGGCCTGGGCCAGACCGGGCACGCGCAGCATGGCCAGCACGCTGTTGGGCATGAAGCCCAGGGTTTCGATGCACAGGGCTTTGAGGCGTTGGAATTCGGGGCTGTCGTCGGGCGTGACGCCTGCGATGCGTGACATGGGTGTTCTCCGGTCGGTGTTGGGTGGTGCAGTGTGGTGGTGGGGCGGTTCAGGCGGGGCGCTCATGCGCCATTTGCGCCATTGAGGGGGCCGCTGGGTGGCGGGCATGTGGCGGCGCTCATTTCAACAACACCAGGCTGATCTGCGGGAACGCCATCAGCAAAGCGAGCACCGCCAGCATCGACAGCGTGAAAGGCGCAGTGCCTCGGAAGATGTCGCCCAGGCGGATGTCCAGGGTGTTGCCCAGCGTGCTCTTGATCACGTAGGCACTGAGCCCGAACGGTGGTGTGAGCAGGCCGATCTCCACCGCCACCACCGTGATCACGCCGAACCAGATCAGGTTCAGATCGAATTGCTGGGCGATTGGCAGCATCAGCGGCAGCACGATCAGCAGGATGGACGACGAATCGATGATGGTGCCGAGCAGCAGGATGATGACAACATAGATCAGCATGAACGCCACCACGCCCAGGCCGGCCATCGACATCCATTCCAACATGGCCTGCGGGGTGCCGCTCATGGCCAGCATGCGGGTGTAGATGTTGGCGCAGATGATGAGAAAACTCACCGACACGGTCACGTGTCCGGTTTCGGTCAGCACGCCCCAGAAGCTGCGCAGCGTGAGCTTGCGCTTCAACACCGCAATCAGCAGCGCCACCAGCGCACCCACCGCACCGGCTTCGGTGGCGGTGAAGAAGCCGGCGTAAATACCGCCGAGAATGGACGCGATCAGGATCACGATGGGCACAAACTTGGCCACCATTTCACGCAGCGGCATCAGTTCGCTGCCGTCGGCATGGCCTTGCGCCCTGGTGTCGAGAAACACCATGCCTGGCCGCAGGTAGGCCATGGCGACGATGATCACCACGAAACTCACCGCCAGCATCAGGCCGGGCAGGATGCCGGCGGTGAACAGGTCGCCCACCGACTGGTCCGACAGAAAGCCATAGAGGATCATCAGCAGGCTGGGCGGGATCAGCATGCCCAGCACCGAGGAGCCCGCCACCACGCCCACCGCGAATTTGGGCTGGTAGCCGAAGTGCAGCATTTGCGGCACAGCCACGCGCGAGAACACGGCGGCCGAGGCGATGGAAATGCCGGTGATGGCCGCAAAGATGGCATTGGCTGCAACAGTGGCCACGCCCAGGCCGCCACGGATGCGGCGGAAGGCCTGGTTGGCCACCTCGAAGGCGTCTTTGCCGATGTCGGCATACGCCACCAGAAAACCGGTCAGCACGAACAGCGGCACGACGCCAAAGATGTGGGACGCGATGGAATCGCTGGCGGCCTGCGAAAGCAGGCTGGCGGCGATACCGGGGTCGCCGCGCATCAGCCAGACGCCGACGAAACTCAGCAGGCCCAGGGTGATGGCCACATGCAGGCCGGCGTAGATAAAGATGAGCATCAACACCAGCGAGCCCAAGGCGATGACGACGCTGCTCATGATGTCACCGCCTGGTTGCGCGCGCGCATGCGGCAGAGGTCTTTCCAGGCCAGCAGCAGAAAACACAGCGCTGTCACCGACAGGCCCAGCAGCATGATCAGCCGCACCGGCCACACCGGTGCCTGGAAGTCGCCGATGGCGCCCACGTATTCGCGGATGTGGATCGATTCCATCAGGGGTTCCCAGCTCGCGCTCAGGATGATGAGCATGAGCACCATGCCCACCAGATGGTAGACCGCGTGCAGTGCATCGGCCAGTTTCGGCCACCGGAGTTTGAGCCGGTCGAGCAGGATGTCGGCTCGGGTGAAGCGGCCGGTGCGCAGCGTGTCGCCGAGTTGCAGGAACACGATACCGACGATGGAGAGCGAAACCAGTTCGGTGACGCCGCGCACCGGCGCATCGAACAGGTTGCGCCCGAACACATCCAGATTGATCAGCGCCATCAACGCCAGAATCCAGAGGGTGCCCAATGCGTTCATGCCGCTGACCAGGTGGTGCAGGCCAAAAGGCAGCGCACCGCCATAAGCGTCGGACGCAACGGCTCCCGAAGCAGGGGTGTTTTCACCCTGCTGTAACTTGGATTGCGTCACGTTATTTACTCCAGTCGCGTGGCACCTTGACGCCAGCGCTGGCCAGCCCGCCCATATAGGCGTTCAGCACCTGATCGGCCGGCAGGCCTTTGCTTTGTGCCTCGGCCGCCCAGACCTTGGCCACTGGCGACAGGGCGTCGGCCCAGCGCTTGCGTTCGGCATCGCTGAGTTCACTGACCTTGGCGCCGGCCGCCACCATGGCTTGCATGCGCGCGTCGACCAGCTCGCTCTGGGCTTTGCCGTATTGCACGGTGTATTCGTTGCCGGCTTCCTGGATGGCGGCACGCACCTCGGCGGGCAGCTTGTCGAACCGCCGTTTGTTGATGGCGATGCCCCCCGCGAACATGGAGCCGAAATTCACCTTGGTCACATACGGTGCGACCTCGTGCAGCTTGGCCGCCGCAGCGCCGGTGGTGAACACCACGGCGCCATCTGACACGCCGGATTTCATGTCTTCGTAATAGGTGTTGAGTGAACCGGCCACACCCACGGCGCCGGTGCCGCGAATCCAGTTGGCCGCCGGGCCGGGCGCGCTGATCTTCTTGCCCGCGAGATCTTCGTACTTGGTGATCGGGAACTTGGACCAGATGTGGTACGAGTCCAGCGACATGCCGCCGAGGAACACCAGACCGTTCTTGGTCCAGGCTTGGGTCATGGCGGGAATGGACTTCTGGATGTTGGCCATGTTCTGACTGACCAGGCCGATGTTGTCGGAGCCGAAGGGCGTAAAGTACGACACGTTTTGCAGCGGGAACTTGGGCGCTTCGAACAGCGTGCTCACCACGCCCAGGTCGGCAATGCCGTCAGAAATTCCTTTGGACTCGCTGCCCACCTTCACCAGTGTGCCGCCGTAAGCGGTGGTCCAGTCGATCTGGTATTTGCCCGTGGCCGCCAGTTTTTTGTTCACTGCGGGGATGAAGGTTTCATCGAGCGTTTTCACCCAGAGGAACACGGGGGGGTGACCGGCCGCGGCGGTGAGTTTGATCGTTTGCTGCGCCTGCAGGCCACCAGCGCCGAGCGCCAGGGAGGCTGCCAACAGGGTGTGTTTGAACGCGGGAAAGTGCATGTCTGTCTCCTGGAGTGGTTTTAAGTGGCTGTGGGGCGGGAACGGGAACGTGCTGCGACGGGCGGTTGCTCCAGTACGGCTGCGATGCCCGCGGCAATGAAGCCCACCAGGCGAGGTGTGGCCGCAGGGTCGAAGGGCTTGGCTTCGCCATGGGAGAGGCGCTGTACGCGCTCGTCGCTCATGTGGTGCACCAGTGCCCCCAGTGAGAACTGGTAAGCCCAAGCCACGTCGGCGCGCGTGCAACCCGGGCAAATGTCCTGCAGCGCATCGATGAACGCATGCGCCATGGGGTCGAAGTAGTTGCTCAGAACGCGGTCGGCCCCGGGTGTGCGGTTGGACAGTTCACGTGCCACCAGCAAGGCGTAGTACTCCCCCTCGGGGCTGGCACGCATGCGCATTACCGGGTCGATGAAAGCGCGCACCACGCGCTCCAGCGTTTGTCCGTCCTGTGGTGCGGCACGGGCCTGCGCCAACAGCGCCAGGCGCTCTTCAAAAGTGTGTCCCCAGTGCTCAAAGATGGCTTGAAAGAGTTCGTGCTTCTGACCGAAGTAGTACGCCACCAGGGCCAGCGGAACCTGGGCCTCGCTCGCGATTTGCCGGATCGACACGGCGTCGTAGCCACGCTGCGCAAACAGCCTTTCTGCGGCGAGCAAGATGTCCGTTCGGCGGTCGACTCGGGTGGACACGGCCGCGGCGCGGCGCGGCTTGGAGGCGGTGGAGGATGGCTTGACCATGAGGGACATTGAACACTTGTACAAAAATGTTGAACATCCGTGCAAACCCTGCTTCTCCCGAGGAGGTGTCACCTCGGCTGTGGCATTCAGCCTGCGCCACTGCTACCCTTCTGCGACGAGACAAACCCATCAACACAATCAGAGCCAGCCATGAGCCTTTCTCCCGTTCAAGTACCGCTTTACATTCCCCAGATTCGCCGCTACCAGAACTGGCTCACCGAACACCGCGGCCTCACGTTCGACAGCTACGACGCGCTGTGGCGCTGGTCCACCACCGATCTCGAGGGCTTCTGGCAAAGCATCTGGGACTACTTCGACATCCAGTCGCCCACGCCCCACACGGCGGTGCTGGAAAAAAATGTCATGCCCTGTGCCAACTGGTTTCC
>JBFHEQ010000151.1:0-7697 GCA_041584075.1 Hydrogenophaga sp. | reverse complement strand
ACACCCACCCAAAGCGAACAGTTGATCCTCCCAACGGACCACACACGCCAACATTGGCGTCAGGCGGTCGCATTTGGGGCCGAACGCTTGCGGGATGTGGTTTTCGGGTGCTGCCGGTTGCCGCCGGTGCGCATAGACTACCGCCTTGTGCCTTCGCATGGATTGAGATGCCGGGTTGCCCATGGCGAAGGAATGAAGACCGTTGGAGCGCCTGTGAACGCCAACCTCTATGTGCTCAGACCGGGGTGCCCTCAGGAACGCTGCAGCCTTCGACGGCAGATGTGCGCGGCGGCATGGCCAAAGCGTCGGCCCGGATGTCGTCAATCAGCCGTGCCAGCCCAACGGCCACCGAGATGCGTGGCATCCACCCGAGCAACGCATGGGCACGCGACCAGCAGCCATAGAACTTCGCCACGTCAAAGCACCGCGATGGGGCATTGAGGACAAGGGACCGACCATCACCCAGTTCGTGCGCCAGCGCCGCAAGTTGGGCAAGCGAAAAGGGCTGCCCGGTGACGAAATGGATGGGCGGCAAACTGGCCGCGCTATCGGGGGCCAAGCGTTCAATGACGCGAAGGAGACCCAGCACCACGTCTTCGATATGGGTGAAATCAAAGGTGTTGTCGCCTCCCTCGACCCGCATCGTGGTGCCGAGGGCTGCAGCCCGTGCAAAAGCGGGAACCACGCGGTCGGGGTAGTCCTTGACACGCCCATAGACGTTGGACAATCGCACTATCGAAGTACGCAGCCCCCGCCCGGCCGCTTGGGCAACCAGCATTTCGCCTTCCACCTTGCTCCTGGCGTAAACGTTGACTGGACGCAAGGAGGCGTCTTCGGTCACGGGCAGACACTCTGCGTCGCCGTAGACTTCGCGGCTGCTGGCAAAGATCAGCCAAGGCGGGAAGACATGCTGTTCCAGAGCACCGATGAGATTGGCCAGCCCATGCACGTTGGTGTCCCAGCACAGTTCAGGGTCACGCTCACCCGAGACCACCCGGGACACTCCGGCCAGGTGCACGGCGCCGTCGCAACCCTGCAAGGCCTTGCGCACCCGAGCTGGGTCTCGCACGTCGCCCTTCTCAGCACCGATTGCAAGCAGGTCGAGCCCGACGACGCGATGACCAGCCAACACCAGAGCCTCGCACAGCGCTGCACCGACAAGACCCGCCGATCCAGTGATCAGAATCTGCAGGCGCTTCATCGACGCAGACGCATTTGACGCCGCAGATCCGCGCGCTGTTGCGTGTGTCGCATGCTGTCCTGCATGCCGGGCTCACCCCCTCCGAGAAACGTCGCGAGCGTGCGCAGGGTGGGAAAACGATAGACATCAACGACTTGCAGTTTTCCGCCCAATTCGCCGCGCAGAAGCTGACTGAGCGCAAGGGCCTTGAGGGAAGTGCAGCCGAGATCGAAGAAATTGCGGTCGCGGTCCACTTTGTCGATCCCCAACACCTGCATGAGTGCCTGGACGATGATGGCCTCGGTGTCCGCATGATTCGATTCAGAAGCACCTCCTGGCGATGGGCTGACGGCACCAAGTGGCTCCGCGTCGCCCCCGGCAGCACCCGGAAACGGTTGTGCTGGCCTGCCACCCATGATTTGCGCCGGCACACCCATCGCGGTCGTACCTGCAGGCACGTCGGCATAAACCAGGCTGTTGGCGCCAACCGTCGCGCCCGTGCCAATGCCCAGGTCGGGAAGGATGCTGGCATTGGAACCGACATAGGAGCGGTCAGCGAGGGTCACGCGGGCATTGATCACGGCATTGGGTGCGATCACACAGCCTTGTCCGATGCGGGCGCCATGACCAACCACCGCACCGATCAGCACCACGGATGAAGCCCCAACACTCGCCTCCGCGCCAATGGATGCGTTTGGGTAGATCGTCACATCTGCGGCCACCTCGGTTCCGAAAAGATCAACACCCGGGTGGATCAGCGAGGTAAAAGGGACGCCGTACTGTTCGATCTTGCGCTGTACGTTGGCACGTCCTTCGGTCGTGCGCGTGACCAGGTTAACGACCTCGGCGCCACCTGCATCAACCTTTTCCAGCATGCTGATCGGCCCCGCCACCTCCAGCCCCAAGCGGACCGTTCCGTGCTTCGTCGGATCATCGTCAAGCAGCACGATTCGCTGCCAGCGCGAGTTCGCGCGGTTGACGGTCAGGGCCAGACGGATACCCTCACCATTGCCCACGCCGCACAGGTACAAGGTTTTCATACCCAGCCGCTCAAGTGCGCGCGCAGATGGGCTCAACCGGCACCGACCCTGACTCGGGTCGCACACGCTCGGCCGCACCCGTCATCCAGTCGGTACATGTCTTGCACCGCTCAGGCAGAGCGTCGAAGTCGCGGGCAAGATGCAGATCCCGGTACCCACCCAACCGACCCCAGAGATCGGCCAGCGAAGCATGCCATGCATTGCCGTCACCCTCTTCGCCTTCGGTGTCCCCTGGACAGCGCGGAATGCGACCATCCCAGAACACATGCATCATCGTGATGGCCCAAGGGCAAGGTATCCTGTTGTCTGGCTCAATCGCCAGACCGGTCCCGAACTGACCGCCCCAACTGAGTTGACGGCGCACCTTCACCACCGCATTGTGTTCCAGCCAGTGCGCCTTGTAGGCATCCACCTCTTGAGCGTTGTCGTCCATCACGATGAACTGTGTCTGGATCGCAATCGGCAGGCTTCGCTCGTCGCGCCGAGCCAGCAGTCGTTCGGCATTCGCATAGACGGTATCGCGGTTGGCCTTGACGCGGTATTTCTCGAAGGAAGCCTTGGAAAATCCATCGATACCAAAGACGATCAGATGCACGCCTGAGTCGAGCAAGGCGTCGTCGAGATCCGATGTCAGCAACATGCCGTTGGTATTGACATTGAGCGACTGCAGGCCCACCGATCGGCCATAGCGCAGGCAGCGAAACAGCAACTCGGGCTCCAACAGGGGTTCGCCGCAGAACGAAAACCAGCACTCGGTGTCGGGCGCCGTCGCGGCAATCTCATCAGCGCATTTCTTCCAGAGCTCGAATGGCATAACCCCTTTGGGGCGCTTCATGTTCGGGTGGTGGCACATCGAGCAGGCGAGGTTGCACTCGGCACACAACTCGACAGCAAACTTTTTGGGAAACGGAAATTTGCGCAGCGTCTTGGCAATGCGTTCAAGTTCAGCATGGGCCATGGATCACTCCTTGCATTAGTGAGTCAGTCACAAAAAGCCATTCTTTTCCTCAGGTTGGAGAAAGCTAACCGTGTCGGCCACTCAGGTTTTTGACCCAGGTCAAGGGGGGCGTGGCTTGACCTGGGTCAAACCAAAGACCCAGCAGGCGCACGAGACCGGTAATCCAGATATCCATGCATCATCAACAGTTCCAAAAAACAGTTGAACTAAAACGCACACTGCGAATGGTCAGGCAGATCAATGCGTTGACGGAGCCATCGATGACGGTTCTGATTTCCGGCGAGAAGCGAGCGCACGGTCACAACTGATTGCTCGCCCTCCACGCCTGTGACTGGCTCACGCCGACCACCGACCTCCTCAACGACCGAGGCATGATGGGAGACGGCATCATCGACATCCCTCAGGCCCGTGGCTGGGTCGAAGCGCAAGGCTTTGCCGGATACAGCGAAGTCGAGATTTTTTCCACTGGCAACTGGTGGCAGCGCAACATGGACGAAGTGCTGGATACCTGCATCGAGCGCCACCGCAGCGCGGTCTGAAGCCCGGCCGCGTTTCGTCGGCGCCCGCCGATTCAGGCCGGCACCATCAGCGTACGCCGCGTCCGGCGGACCCGGAAAGCGCTGGCGATCAACACACCCTGAAGAAGCACCAGCCCCATCCAGACACCGTGGAAATTGCCCTGATCCATCAGACGTCCAAAAATCAGCGGCGCCACGGCCTGACCAATGTCCAGGCCCGCGTAAACCACACCATACACACGGCCCGTGGCATTCTCAGGAGTGGATTTCTTGACCAGCAGATCGCGTGATGGTCCGGCGATGCCACTGGCAAAACCCATCAACCCGAACAGCACCGGTATCCATGCGCCGGGGACCGACGTGAACCCGATGATGGCCGCGATGCACGCAGCCATGCCGAACCCGACACCCACAATGCGCTCGCAGCGAGACGGATCGGAGGCCAGAAACCCACCCAGCACCATGCCACCCGCCGCGCTGACCATGTACACACTCAGGCACAGCGCCACCTGGGTCAGCGGAAAGCCGTGCAGGTGTCGCGCCGCCTCCGGCGCAAACGCCTGGATCACGCTGAGCACCATCGCGTAAAAGAAGAAAAAGGCAAAACACATCCAGACCGCCGGAATGCGCAGAAAATCCAGATCGCCCTCGGGTCGGGGACCACCGGATCCCGACACAGCGTCGGCCACCGGGCTTTTGACCGTGGGTTCAAGCGCGAGCTTCGTGCGGTTGATCCACACCAAGGCCAGCACCGCCCACGCCAGAATACCCGCACAGACCAGCGCCACGCGCCACGAGGCCAACAAGGTGATGGGCACCAGCATCGCCGGCGCCAAAGCCCAACCCAGGCTGCCGGTGATGCCGTGCACGCTGTACGCATGACCCAGGCGTTGAGGGTGCACCTTGCGGTTCAGCAGGGTGTAGTCGACCGGGTGAAAAACCCCGTTGCCAATGCCGCCCACAATGGCAAACACGGCCAGCATGGGGTAACTGGAGCTGCTCGCGTAGCCCATTGCCGCCAGGCCGATCAAGCCCAGGCCGGCAAACAGAATCGGCCGGGGTCCAAAGCGGTCAACCAAAAAGCCTGACGCGGCCTGCACCACACACGACACGACGAAAAACAGCGTCATCAGAAAGCCCAGCTCGGTGTAGCTGACCTGAAAGGCCTCCTTCAGCCAGGGAAACAGCGGCGCCAGCAGCAACTGGCTGAAATGGCTGACAAGGTGGGCCGAGCCCACGAGACCAATCACGGTCGCGTCTTGCGACACCGTGTTGGCAGACAAACCGGGGGCTGTTGGGGCGACGGAGGCGTTCATGGCGGCTATCGTAAGATGGCGCCCCGATTCGCATACGCGACGAATCGCCAACGTTCGTCGAAGATCCGCCAAAATTCATGGTCCGTCGATCACATACCGCCGCAAACCTGCTGACGCCCGTGGGTGACACCGACGCGTTTCGGCCCAGCGCCGAGCGCCCGGTTCGGGTCCGCGCACGCGAACTGCCCGCAGATACCCATTTCGAGCCCCACCAGCACCAGTGGGCACAACTCGCCTATTGCGCCAGTGGCGTGGTCCAGGTGACCGCCTCACAAACGGACGATGCCGAGGGAGAAATCAGCTGCATCGTTCCTTTTTCGCGAGCGGTGTGGATTGCGCCGGCGTCGTTGCACGCGGTTCATGCGCTGGAAGACGCGGCGTTCCGCACCTTGTACATCCACGCCGCAGCCGCGCCACCCGACTGGCAGAGCGGGCGCATGATCGTGGTCTCGCCCTTGCTCAGAGAACTCGTTCAGGCGCTCGACGAAGTGGGCGCCGCGCTGGCGGACCCTACCGGGTGGTCAACGCAGGATAGCCGCAGAGAGTTTCTGCTGGCCGGCCTGATCCTGAACGAACTGCAACAAGCACCGACGCAACAGCTCGGGGTGCCCTTGCCACACTCGTTGACCGGCGATCACCGCCTGCGCATGTTGTGCAACGCGGTGATGCGCGACCCAACCGAGTGCGCCACCCTCAGCGAATGGGCGCGCGACGTGGGCGCCAGCGAACGCACCATCACCCGCCTGTTCCGCAGCCAGATGGGCACAACTTTCCAGCAATGGCGGCAGCAGGTGGTGCTGGCAAGGGCTCTGCCCATGCTCGCGCTCGGGGCCCCGATCAGCGAAGTCGCCGCCGCCAGCGGTTATGCCAGCGACAGTGCCTTCACGGCCATGTTCAAAGAAGCGATGGGGCAGCCACCCAGCGCCTTCTGGCGCTGAGACTGGCATCGGTCGGGCGGAGCCCGCCTTGCTGCGGGACAGCGGTCAGGCTTTTGCAAAAGCCGTCAACGCGGCCTGAGCGATCTGTTCACCATGCTCTTGCACGAAATGTCCGCCTTCGGCGATCTCCATGGGCGGCGGGCAAGCGCGAATCTGGCGGTGCAGGTAGGCCATAGCCGGTGGGCCGAGCACTGGATCTTGCATGCCGACAGCCATGAAAGACTGGCCGTCCCACTCGTTGTTCCACCAGGTGCGCGCGCGCCGCGACAGTTCGGCGCCGTCCGCGTCCGGGTTGTCGGGCACCAGATTGGGAAAGCGGCGCACGCCCGCCTTGTAACGCACGTCAGGAAACGGCGCAGCGTAGGCCCGAACTTCCTCTGGCGTCAGCGACGGGGTCGAACGCTTCATGAGCGCACCCACATCCATGTCGGGCTGGCTGTTGGAATAAGCGCGCCAGTCGGTAAACCCCTTGCCCAAGGGCACGTCCCCCGTGCCCAAAGCGGTATTCATCACGATCAGGCGCTTCACCACGCCGGGCAAATCCATGGGCAAAGTCAGCCCCAGCACGCCGCCCCAGTCCTGCACGACCAGGGTCACGTTGTCGAGCTTCAGCGCGTCAATCAGCGCCAACAACATGTCGCGGTGGCGGGTGAAGGTGTAGAAGGCATCGTCTTCGGGCTTGTCCGACCTGCCGAAACCCAGCATGTCAGGCGCGATCACCCGCTGACCGGCCGCCACAAACACGGGAATCATCTTGCGGTACAGGTAGCTCCAGCTGGGCTGGCCGTGCAGGCACAACACCGTCTCTTCCGCGCCGGTCGGGCCTTCGTCGAGATAGTGCACCCGCAGGCCTTCGAAGCCTGGCAGGGCTTCGGTGTAATGCGGCTCGAAGTTGTAGCCAGGCAAGCTGGTAAAGCGCTCATCGGGCGTGCGCATGACGTTGGGCCGTGCGGCGTTGGGTGCAATCATGTTGGTGTCCGTTGTGATCGTTGTGATGTCGAGGAACTGGCGCTCAACCGAGTGCCCAACCCGACCCATCAGGAAACTTCAGAAAGGCCCATCATGCGGCCCCGCGCCAAAACCCCTTGTGTCAGTCGCGACAGCGCTCCAAGGGCGCCTCAAACGGCCCAGACTCTCCCGGCGCGCCCAGCTCCCCTTGCGCAGACAAAAAGCCCCAAAAGATGACGACGCAAGGCATCTCACCGAATGGGCCGAAGTCTTGGTTGAAAAATACTTCAATGCTTTGCATCCAAAACCCATTGAACGCCGTTCTTCAAGCAGGCCACATCAACAGGGCCTGCCTTATGTCATTCAAACACCGGAGAAAACCATGCCCATCCTTTCTAAAACCGCCCTCGCCCTTGTGACCCTGGCCGCCTTCGGCGCACAGGCCCAACCCGTGCTCACCGATGGCGTGGTGACCGATCCTGCCGGGCGCACCCTGTACGTGTTCGACAAAGACCAGCCTAACCAGAGCAACTGCGCCGACAAATGCCTCGTGGCCTGGCCGGCCTACGTGGCCAATGCCGCGCCAGGCGCCGAGGTGCACAGCGCGGCGGCCCGCCTGACCAGCGGCAACACCCAGCAATGGGCCTGGAAAGGCAAGCCGCTGTATTACTTCGTGGGCGATGCCGCCCCTGGCCAGCGCGCCGGAGACGGCAGCGGCGGCGTGTGGCACATCGTTCAGCCGGCGGCCCAACAAGCCGCAGCCGAAACCAAGCGCAGTGGCTACACCTACTGAGCTTGT
>JBFHEQ010000150.1:0-7698 GCA_041584075.1 Hydrogenophaga sp. | reverse complement strand
GGGCATCTTCGGCGGCGACGACTGATCGCCTCGCAGTGACGACACACCAAGGGCCTTCGGGCCCTTTTTTTTCGTCCTGAGATGGTTGCTGGCCACAGATCGGCCTCAAGCTGGCGCGCGATCTGCCGAAACAAGACACATACCGGACACCCTCCCATGCGACACACAGCCCTCACCACCTGCTTGCTCCTGGCCGCCACGGCATTGGCCGGCTGTGACGCGCTGGGCATTGAAACGGCACCCCAGGTAGCCGCAAAGAAAGATGCCGAGGCCCACGCCATTGGCAGTGCCTGCCGCCACGCCGTGCGCAGCATCGAAGCCTGTTTTGACAGCCACCCGAAAGCAGCCAAGGCTGCCATGTTCACGGGCTGGAAAGAAATGGATCAGTACATGCGCGAAAACGAGATCCTGGGCATGCCGTCCGAAACGGGAGCGGCCACCTCAGACCCACCCGCCGCGTCGGGGAAGGACGCCGACGCCCAGGGCTCCAAGGCGCACAAGTCCTGACACCGCTGGAGGCCACGCTCCAGCCGCCTGACGGGTCAGCCCACCCGCTCGAACACCGCCATGCTCTCCACGTGGGCGGTGTGCGGGAACATGTTCACCACCCCGGCCAGGGTGCACCGGTAGCCGGCCTGGTTCACCAGCAGACCGGCATCACGCGCCAGCGTGGCCGGGTTGCAGCTGACATACACGATGCGCCGGGGAGGCGTCCAGCCCTCGGGCTTCTCGGTCATCTGGTGCAGGTCGGCGAGCGTCTGCGCCAGCGCGAAAGCGCCTTCGCGCGGAGGGTCCACCAGCCACTTGTCGGCAACCCCATCGGCCACCAGCAGCACAGGCGTCATCTCGAACAGGTTGCGGGCCACAAATGCGGTGGGCGCCAAGGGTTTGGCGCGTCCGGCCTGGTTGTGGCCCAGGTTATCCCGCGAGCGGGCCACCAGGGCCTCGCTGCCTTCGATCCCCAGCACCTCACCCGCCATGGTGGCCAGCGGCAAGGTGAAATTGCCCAGACCACAAAACCAGTCGATGACGCGCTCATGCGGCTGTGCATCGAGCAGGCGCAGTGCGCGCGACACCAGCACACGGTTGATGTGTGGGTTGACCTGCGTGAAGTCCGTGGGCTTGAAGGGCATGGAGATGCCGAACTCGGGCAAGGCATAGGAGAGCTCTGCGGCCTCCGGTCCCGGCGGATCCATCAGTTTCACCGTCTCCGGGCCTTTGGACTGCAACCACCACTGCACGCCGTGCGCCGACGCAAACGCCCGCAACCTGGTCATGTCACCAGCGCTGAGCGGCTCCATGTGGCGCAGCACCATCGCCGTCACGCTGTCGCCACAGGCCAGTTCGATCTGTGGCAGGGTCTCCCGCGCATCCATGTTGAAAATCATTTCGCGCAGCGGCATCAGCATGGCGCTCACATGGGGCGGCAACACATGGCACACCTTCATGTCGGCCACATAGCGACTCTTGCGCTCGTGGAACCCGATCAGCACCTCGCCCTTTTTGTGCACATGGCGCACCGACAGGCGGGCCCGGTAACGGTAGCCCCAGGCAGGCCCCTCGATCGGGCGCATCATGGTTTCCGGGCGCACCTTGCCCAGGTGCCACAGGTTGTCTTCCAGCACACGCTGCTTGACCGCCACCTGCGCACCTTCGTGCAGGTGCTGCATCTTGCAGCCCCCACAGGCGCCTGCGTGCAGACCAAAGTGCGGGCAGCCGGGCCGCACCCGCTGAGCCGACTCACGGTGAATGGCCGTGACCACACCGGCCTCCCAATGGGCCTTCTTGCGGTGCACGCTGGTGCTGACCACCTCAAAGGGCAGAGCGCCCTCGATGAAGACCACCTTGCCGTCGGGCCGGTGGGCGATGCCCTGGGCATCGATGTCCATGGACTCCACGGCCAGCCAGCCGTCGGGCAGCGCGGGTGTCGAGTCGGTGGCGGGGATGGAGTGGTCCAGGGCCGTGGTGGCCAGGCTGTTTTCGTGGGTGTTGGAAGCGCTCATGCCCCGATTGTCTCAGGCCCGGGAGCCTGAATCGCCAGGCCCCTCAGGTCCAGGCGTCGAGATATTCGCGCCAATGCGTTTCGGCGGACGCCAATTCGCCCAGCGAGTCCTTGACACAGGCGATTTCCTGCTCGTATTCCGCCTCGGTGAATCCGCCCCGCATCTTCTGGAACCGGCAATACACCAGATAGGTGTTCATCACATCGGTTTCACAGTAGCGGCGCACGTCATCGGTTTGCCCGGCCAGGTATTGCGCGTACACCTGCGAGCCGTCCATGCCCAGCTTGCCGGGAAACCCACATAGTTTGGCCATGGCATCGAGAGGGGCATTGCTGCGGGGGTTGTACATGGCCAGCAAGTCCATCAGATCCAGGTGGCGCATGTGGTAGCGGCTGATGTAGTTGTTCCACTTGAACTCACGGTCGTCTTCACCCAGATCCCAGTACTTGCCCGCCTCCACACCGTGGCGCAGGCCACGGTAGTGCAAGACCGGCAAGTCAAACCCGCTGCCGTTCCAGCTCACCAGCTGGGGCGTGTGTTTTTCGATGGCGTGAAAAAAAGTCTGGACGACCTTGCCTTCGCTGTGCCCATCGCGGTCCACAAAGGAATGGATGCGCAGGCCCTCGGCATTGCGAAACACGCAGCTGATCACCAGAATGCGCTGGAGGTAGAGCGGCATGAAGTCGCTCTGGCCCCTCTCCTTGCGCTCGGCCAGCCAGTCGGCGTAGACCTGCTCGTCGCTGAGACCGGGCGCGGCGCCCCGCAACGCTCTCAGCCCATCGACGTCCGGGATGGACTCGATGTCAAAGACCAGAACAGGCCAGACCATGGAACGGGCCTGAGGCCGGCGCTTCGATCAGTTCTTGGGCAGGTAGCCCATGGGATCCACAGGCTTGCCGTTGCGGCGCACCTCAAAGTGCAGCTTGACGCGATCGGCATCGCTGCTGCCCATCTCGGCAATCTTCTGCCCCTGCTTCACCGCCTGGTCTTCGCGCACCAGCAAAGCCTGGTTGTGGGCGTAAGCGGTCAGGAAAGTGTTGTTGTGCTTGAGGATGATCAGGTTGCCATAGCCCCGCAAGCCCGCGCCAGCGTACACCACACGGCCATCAGCCGCGGCCACCACAGCATCGCCCACGCGCCCCGCGATCGCGACGCCCTTGTTCTTGGCCTCGTCAAACTGGGAAATCACCGAACCCTGGGCCGGCCAGACAAAGTTCACCTCATCTCCGGCCTGAACCGGTTCCGGGGCAGGCGCGGGAGGTGCAGCCGGCACAGGCGCAGGAACCACCGCACCAGGCACGGCGGCAGGAGCTGGCGCGGAACCCGTCCCGTTGAGGGGACGTGCCACAACGCCCGCAGTGGCCACAGGTGCAACCGTTACGCCCGCTGCGCCTGGCGCGGGCGCCACCCCAACAGGATTGCTCCCAGCAGGCGGCGCCACCCGCAACACCTGCCCCACCTCGATCAGGTTGGGGTTGCTCAGGTTGTTCCAGGTCTGCACATCGCGCGGGCTTTGCCCGCTCTCCAGTGCGATGCGGTACAGGGTATCGCCAGGTCGAACCGTGAAATACCCCGGCTTGCCTGCGTTTTCAGCACCCGGCAACGGCTTCACTTCGGCGACTTTCCCCCCAGTACGGTCCTCGACAGGAGCGGGCACCGAGACGCTGCGCATCGAGCAGCCAGCCAGCAACACCATGCTCACCAGGCCCACGTTCAAACCCACACTGCGCCAGCTCCAGCTCGGACCTTGGCCATTGGCCGAAAGCGTCACGGCATTCATACTGTTCATCGAAAAAACTCCCACCTGTAAGGCGCCACGCATCTACAACTGTGGCAACCTGAAATCACACACCCCGCTCCATGCGGGTCACGCTTCACGCGATACCTGATTTTAGAGGCACGAAGTGAACCGCCTCGAGTTCCGAGCGTTCCACACCCCTGGAGGTCTTGTCTATCACGACCAGGTGCTGTTGACCACCTGCCGTCACGGCCGGCGCCACCAGGCGCCCCCCCACCGCCAACTGATCGATCCAGGCCTGGGGAATGGCTTCGCCACCGGCTGCGGCAATGATGGCCGCATAAGGTGCCCCCTTGGGAAACCCTAACATCCCGTCACCAAAAATCAGGTGCAGATTGGCCACCCGGAACGTCCTGAGATTCTCCCTGGCCTTTTCGTGCAAACCGCGCAAACGCTCAATTGAATACACCTCTTGTGACAAGTGGCTCAACACAGCGGCCTGATATCCACAGCCTGTGCCGATTTCCAGCACCCGGCCCAGCTTCTCCGTGCGCCCCTGGCACATCAACTCCAGCATGCGGGCCACCACGTTGGGCTTGGAGATGGTCTGGCCCAGCCCAATGGGCAGGCTGGTGTCTTCATAGGCCTGGTTCGCCAGCGCGCTGTCCACAAAGCGGTGACGCTCCACCGTCTGCATGGCCATGAGCACCCCTGCGTGGCTGATGCCCTGGGCTTGCAGTTTGCGCACCATGGACACGCGGACCGCCTGAGAACCGGTTCCGAAACCGCTCGCCTCGGACGGTCTGGACGCCACCAGCCCCGTCACAGGCGGGCGGGCGGGAGGCCCCAGCGGGACAGCAGCCCTTGGTGTGGCCGCGACAGACGGTCTGGTGGTCGCAGCCGGTACCCCAGTCACCAGCCGGGCGGGAAACGCTGGCCGAGGCTTGCCAGCACCCAATGGCGACGGACCTGAGGCTGACGGGCTGCCCGGGCGTTTCACGCGGAAGCCTCGACAGACCGGGACAACTGGGCCGCCAACGGTGCCCAGTAGGGCAAGCGTTCGTGGTCCGTGAGGTCCACCTGCAATGGCGTGATGGTCGCAAATCCCGCTGCACTGGCATGGAAATCGGTGCCGTCGGCACCGTCTTTGGCCGCGCCCGCGCTGCCGATCCAGTACATCGTGTCGCCGCGCGGGTTGGTTTGGGCGATCACCTGCTCGGCAGCATGGCGCCGCCCCAGCCGAGCCACCTTGAAGCCATGGATATCGGCGGCCGGACGGTTGGGAATGTTCACATTGAGCAGCCACGGGGCCACCGGCGCACCGGTGTGCTTCAGGGAGGGCAGCAAGCGGGTCACCAGATCGGCTGCTTTTTGACCGGCAGCATCCAGGTGGGCCCAGCCTTTCTCCACCTGGGAAAAAGCAATGGCGGGAATACCGAACAGATAACCCTCCATGGCCGCGCCCACTGTCCCGGAGTAGATGGTGTCGTCGCCCATGTTGGCGCCGTTGTTGATCCCCGAGACCACCAGATCGGGACGGTACCCCAGCAACCCGGTCAAGGCGATGTGCACGCAGTCGGCCGGCGTTCCGTTGACATAGCGAAAACCGTTGTGCGCGGTGTGCACATACAGGGGTGAATGCAGCGTCAAGGCATTGGACTTGGCGCTGTTGTTGTGTTCGGGCGCCACCACCTCCACCTCGACGCCAGGCAAAACTTTCAGCGCTTCATACAAGGCGACGATGCCTGGCGCCTGATAGCCGTCGTCGTTGGAGATGAGAATTTTCATTCTCACGATTCTAGAGCGAGGACGGCTGCCCTGCGGTCCGCGCACACAGCGATTTGGCCGGTCGCGACCGGGACAGAAAACGGGTTCTCCCGCTCACGGTGCCAGCCGCACCTGCCTATCATGAACCACCGAGATGGCGCTGCGCCGCCCCTGCCGTGTGCGCCGGGCGAACCGCTGCGCGTCGCCCACCCATTATTCAAGGAGACCCCCTGTGAAAGCCTGGCTATGTGAAAACCCCGTCGGTGTTGAAGCCCTGACCTGGAAGGAGCTGCCCACCCCCGAACCCAAAAAGGGTGAAGTGCTGATCGAAATCCAGGCCGCCAGCCTGAACTTCCCCGATCTGCTGATCGTTCAGAACAAATACCAGATGAAGCCCCCCCTGCCCTTTGTACCAGGCTCGGAATACGCGGGCGTCGTGCGCGCGCTCGGCGAAGGCGTCACCCACCTGAAAGTGGGCCAGAGCGTGGCCTGTCTGAGCGGCACCGGCGGTTTCGGCACCCACACGCTGGCCCCGGCCGCCCTGTGCATGCCCCTGCCCCCAGGCTTTCCCCCGGTGGACGCAGCAGCCTTCATCATGATCTACGCCACCTCCTGGCACGGCCTGATGGACCGCGGCGCACTCAAGGCCGGAGAGACCGTTTTGATCCTTGGCGCCGCCGGTGGCGTGGGCACCTCGGCCATCCAGATCGCCAAAGCCGCAGGCGCCAAGGTCATTGCAGCCGCGTCCAGCGACGAAAAATGCGCGTTGTGCAAGACGCTGGGCGCCGACGAGACCATCAACTACAGCGTGCACACCCCGAAAGAAGGTTTGCGCGAGGAAATCAAGCGCCTCACCGATGGAAAAGGCCCCGACATCATTTACGACCCGGTGGGCGGGGACTTCGCCGAACCGGCCTTCCGCTCCATCGCCTGGCGCGGCCGCTACCTCGTGGTGGGCTTCGCCAGCGGCCCCATTCCCGCCCTGCCACTGAACCTGAGCCTGCTCAAGGGCGCCAGCATCGTCGGTGTGTTCTGGGGCGATTTCGCGCGCCGCGAACCCAAGGCCAACGCCGAGATGATGCAGCAGTTGGCCACCATGTACGGCAAGGGCCAGATCAAACCCGTGGTCGATCAGACTCTGCCGATGAGCGAGCTGCCCAAAGCCTACGCAATCATGGGGTCACGCTCTGTGAAGGGCAAGCTGGTCATGGTGAACTGATGTGAGGCCCGACCCGCGCCCATCCGGCGCGGGGCTTCGCGAGCACAACGCGCGGTGCTGCGCGTCTCGCTCTCTGGACAGCAGACCGACCCCTGAAAATGTCGACCCCTTCACGGCTTCTCGCAGCGCCGACACGGGGCTTGCTGCAATGCAACCGCACCCCCCATGGTTGAGACATCCGGGATTCGAGGGGGCATCAGGGCGTCGAGGGCGACTTCAAAGCCTGTGTCCATCCAAAGTTTCACCCCCACACCAAGACAGGGCGCCTGCACTTGGCCACGCCGGGACCGTTGGTACATCGCGCCGCATTTTGGTGCACCGATACGGCAAAATCCGCGAAATGACATGAAAACAGACTGGCACGAATCATGCTCACCCTAACGGTGCAAGAAGAGCGATCCGTGGTCGTCACAGATTTCTCAATAGCACAGGTGCACTAGGGTTCCGGCTGCTTGATTGGCAGTGCCTGGTCCGAGAGTGAACCGGCCTCATCGAAGGTTCCACGGAGGGATAAAAGCCCGGGAGAACGACATACACGTCGCGTCTTCCTGCATTTTTTCAATCCACTGGAGCTCCCTATGAAGTCCGTCGTTCAGTCCGCCTCCGACTCCCGTTCGTTCATGTCTCGCCTGCGCAAGCCGATGGTCGGCGCTGCCGTGTCCCTCTTTGCCGCCAGCGCTTTCGCAGCTGGCCCTGCGCCCGTCAAGCTGGCGACCGTGGTCTGGATTGGTTACGGCCCCTTCTACGTGGCCGACGCGCTCGACCTCTATAAAAAGTACAACCTCAAGGTTTCACTCCAGGTCTTCAACGACCCCGCGCTCATTCCTGCCGCCATTGCCTCGGGCTCGGTGGACGGTGGCATGTTGACCTACGACCAAGTGGTCGGCCAGGTTGCTTCCGGGCGCAACATGAAGGTCGTGATGCCCATCGACTACTCCAACGGGGGTGATGCCATCGTGGCCGATGCCAGC
>JBFHEQ010000149.1:0-7755 GCA_041584075.1 Hydrogenophaga sp. | reverse complement strand
GGCAGCAAGCCCGAGAAGGGTCGCGACGCCGCTGAAATGGCGATCGAAGAAATCCGCACGGCCATCGATGGCGCCCACATGCTGTTCATCACCGCCGGCATGGGCGGTGGCACCGGCACAGGTGCCGCACCTGTGATTGCCCGTGTGGCCAAGGAAATGGGCATTTTGACGGTGGGTGTGGTCACCAAGCCTTTCGACTTCGAAGGCGGCAAGCGCATGCAGAATGCTGATGCCGGCCTGGCCGAACTCGAAGCCAACGTCGATTCGCTGATCGTGGTGCTCAACGACAAGCTGCTCGAAGTGCTGGGTGACGAAGTCACGCAGGATGAAGCCTTTGCGCACGCCAACGACGTGCTCAAGAACGCCGTGGGCGGCATTGCCGAGATCATCAACGAGTACGGCAACGTCAACGTCGACTTCGAAGACGTGCGCACCGTGATGGGCGAGCCCGGCAAGGCCATGATGGGCACCGCTGTGGCCGCTGGCCCTGACCGCGCCCGCATCGCCGCCGAGCAGGCCGTGGCCTGCCCGCTGCTGGAAGGCATCGACCTGTCGGGCGCCAAGGGCGTGCTGGTGCTGGTCACGGCGGCCAAGGGTTCGCTCAAGCTGTCCGAGTCCAAGCTGGCCATGAACACCATCCGCGCCTACGCTTCGCCAGACGCTCACGTCATCTACGGCGCCGCCTACGACGACAGCCTGGGCGACGAAATGCGTGTGACCGTGGTGGCCACCGGCCTGTCGCGCCAGAACGCACGCCGCACAGCCCCTCCGCTGCAGGTGTTGCGCACCGGTACCGACAATGTGCCGTTCAACGTGCCTTCGGCGAACGCCGGCACCGGCCCCGTTGGTGTGGCCCAGCCGGACTACAACGCCATGGCGACACCGAGTGTGTGGCGCACCAACCGCACGCAGGCTGCGGCCAAGGTGGACGCTTTGTCTTCGGGCGGCATGGACGACTTCGAGATCCCTGCGTTCCTCCGCAAACAAGCCGATTGATCGACGCAAAGCTACTGCGCACTCCGATCTGACGCCTGCAGTGCTCGCCGTACGTGAGTACGGCTCCGCGCATCAGCGTCACCTCGGAGCGCTCGCTGCGCTTTTCGTTCGATCCCTCTCACGGGGGGATTGGTTTTCTAGATCTCAGGAATAGAGTTTGCTGTCTCACAGACAGCGTATGAAAAACTAAAATACTCGAATGCTGGCTCAACGTACTCTCAAATCCCTGTCCAAAGCGGTCGGTGTCGGCCTGCACAGCGGGCAGCGGGTGGAGTTGACGCTGCGCCCGGCGGCGCCCGACACCGGTATCGTGTTCCGGCGCGTGGACTTGCCCGAGCCGGTGGACATTCCGGTGTCGGCCGAGTCGGTCACCGACACCCGCCTGGCCTCCACCATTTCCAATGGCGGCGCCAAGGTTCATACCATCGAACACCTGATGAGTGCGGCAGCCGGCCTGGGGCTGGACAACCTGTACGTGGACATCACCGCCGAAGAGGTGCCCATCCTCGACGGCTCGTCGGCTTCGTTTGTCTATCTGCTCCAGAGCGCGGGCATTGCGGTGCAGGCCGCGCCCAAACGTTTCATCCGCATCAAGAAACCCGTCGAAGTGCGTGAGGGCGAAGGCCGCAGCCTCAAGTGGGCCCGCCTGGACCCCTACCACGGCTACAAGCTGTCCTTTGAGATCGAATTCGACCACCCGGCAGTGAACTCCAGCGGACAGCGGGTCGAGTTCGACATGGGCAGTGGTCGTTACGCGCGTGAAATTGCCCGCGCCCGCACCTTTGGCTTCACGCGCGATGTCGAAATGATGCGCTCGCACGGGTTGGCACTGGGCGGCGGCCTGGACAACGCCATCGTGATGGATGACGTGAAGGTGCTCAACGCCGACGGCCTGCGTTACCAGGACGAGTTCGTCAAGCACAAGATCCTCGACGCGATCGGGGACCTGTATGTCGTGGGCAAACCGCTGCTGGCCGCCTACAGTGCGTTCCGCTCGGGTCACGCCATGAACAACCAGTTGCTGCGCGCCTTGCTGGCCCAGCCCGATGCTTACGAGATCGTGAGCTTTCAGCAAGACCGTGAAGCGCCGGCGGGTTTTGCCCAGCTGGCGCCTGCCTGGTAAGGCCTGGACAGCACAGCCTCCATGGTGCTGTTCCGTTTCGCGATCTTCTTCCTGCTGCTGGCCGCCGGTGTGTCCTTCGCGTTCTACATCGGTACCGGCGAGCAGAGGTACCGCACCTGGGGCCTGGCGATCCTGAAGTGGGCCTTGATGGCCGCCCTGGGTTTTTTCGGTGTTCTGGTGCTGGAGCGGCTGCTTTAGGGCCTGTTTCCACCCGGTTCGCACTTGAAAACCAGTGTGAACCGGCCCTGGCGCTTCGCCGCCACCAATTCGTCAATAGGCTCTCGCCATGCCGTGGTATCCGGCGTGGGACGTGTGACCTTGCTCGCTGCGGAACTGAGCCCAGGCCACCAAGGCCAGCATGCCAGCAAAGCCGCCGGCAACCAGGGTGGCGTAGGGGGTGAGCAGTGACATGAGGGGGAACTTCCAGGAGAGCGGACGGCCGACGCCCAGCAAGGCAGCGTAAAACCACGAAGCGGCCGAGAAGCTGCCGGCAAACAGGGCCAATGTGCGCTGACCCCGGGGCAGACTCAAGAGATTCTTGGCCTTTTTCATCAGCGGCAGCACGGCGTTGTGCAGCAGGATGCCGTTGAGGGTGAGCAGACAGACGACGATGATCTTGGCTTGCAGCTTGGGATTGTCGAAATACCCCATGCCTTTGGCGGCGACATCGGTGGCTACGATCACGGCGCCGGAGACCCAGAGCGCCACCAGGGCCAGCGTCACGGTGTTTTGCAGGCTTTGCAGATGTTGTGGGTCCTCGCTGCGATGAGGGTCACCGGACAACAGTTGCCGCAGCGCGGCGACGTCGCTGACGATGATGGATCCGATGGCGAGCGAGCAAGCAATGAGGTGCCCGTACACAACGGTCAGGCGAAAAAGTTCATGTTCCATAAAAATTCCAGATGCGAGTGAGACAACGGCCGTCGTTTGAACAGCCCTGGATCGGGCGCCGTTGGCCCAGACACCATGTCCGCACTGTGTCGCCGGATTCTGTGGAGAATGTGGAGGGAACCGCCCCACTGCAACCAGAAGTTTCGCTGTCCAGGCCTTTTTCCAACCCCAGAATGGAGCGGGGCGCCTGCCTTCACCTGTGGCAATCAGGCCGTGTCTGCCGCGGCAGGCCGGCCCCGGGCCCCTTTCAATCATGTACCTTTGTTACGTCTTCAAGGCCTGCGCAGGTCGACCGAAGTCCCGCCTCAATAGCTCCGCCCGCCTTTGTAGGCCGCATGGGTGCGGGCCTGCAAGGGGCTGACCTTGTTGATCGCTGCTACCGATCTGGCCACCTGCGCATGGGTGATGCACAGCCCCAGCGCATCGGCGGCGTCCTTGCCCGGCAATCCGGGCAGGCTCAGCAGGCGTTTGACCATTTCCTGCATCTGTGCCTTGTCCGCACGGCCGTAGCCCACCACGGCTTTTTTGAGCTGCAAGGCGGTGTATTCCGATACATCGAGGCCGTTGGCGACAAGGGCCGTCAGGCAGGCGCCCCGGGCCTGCCCCAGCAACAATGTGGCTTGCGGGTTGACGTTGACGAACACAATCTCGCAGGCCGAGACTTCGGGCTGATAACGTTGGACCACCTCGGTGATGCCGTCAAACAGGACTTTGAGGCGCGCGGGCAGCAATGCGCCGTCTTTGGGGCTGGTCTGTATGGTGCCGCTGGCCACGTATTGCAGCGTGGAACCTTCGGTGTCGATGACGCCGAAGCCGGTGCATTGCAAGCCGGGGTCTATGCCAAGAATGCGCATGGGAGCAGCTTCATTGCCGGAGCTCCGGGCTCAGAGCCCGAACTTCCAGCGAACAGAGTGAAAAAACACCGGAGCGGCGAAACACAGCGCATCGACGCGATCGAGCAAGCCGTTGGCGCCGGTGACAGAGCGTCCGGCGGAGCCCCAGTGCATCACGCCCCTGTCGCGTTTGATGGCCTTCATGACCAGGTGTCCAAAGCTGCCAGCGGTCGCAGCGACCAGGGCCATGGCCATGGCGGGCAGGGGTTTGAAGGGAGTGAAGCCAGCCAGTACTGCGCCCACGAGGCCTCCGGCCAGCAGCCCAGCAGCCCAGCTGCGCCAGTGAAAACTCAGGCTGATGGCCGGTGCCACAGGCTGGCTCAGCCGGTTGGCCACCACATGCTGCACCACCATGGCCGTTTGAACGACCGCCACCAGGAAAAACACCAGGAAGGCCGTCTTTCCATCGAAATCGGGGAAGTCCAGCAGGAGCAGGGCGGGCACATGGCTCATGCCGTAGACGCAGACCATGATGCCCCATTGCAGCTTGGCATTGCGCTCCAGAAAGCGGTGGGGATCGTTGCCCAGCGCGCCCACCGTGGGAATGGCCAGGAACACATACACCGGGATGAACACGGTGAAGAGATCGAAGTGTTCGGTCCAGACCAGCAGGTATTGCAGAGGCAGCACGATGAAAAAGGCCAGCAGCAGGCTGCGGTGATCGCTCCGGCGCGTGGGTGAGAGGCTGATGAACTCCCGCAAAGTGAGCAATGAAACCAGTCCGAACAGGGTGGTGGCCACACCTTCGCCGGCGGCCCAGGCCAGCCAGAACACCAGCGCCATCATCCAGGAGGTGTGCAGAAGACTCTGGTAATCCTGCAGCTTCAAGCCGCGCCAAACGGATTCGGGTTTGTCTGGCTGGTGCTTTTCCCGCAACGACAAGGTCAAGGTGATGCCCGATGCCATCGTCAGCAGGCCAAAGAGCACGACGAACAGCAGGCTGACCTGCTGGTCGGGGGTGAGGCTGCGCAGGAAGGATGTCATGCGCCGCTCAGTTCAATCACCGCTTCGCGGGCGCGCACCAGAAAATCGGCGCGCGCCTCGCCGTCTTCCAGTTGCAGGGGGCTGCCAAAGGTCACGGAGCACAGCATGGGCACGGGGATCACCTCGCCTTTGGGGATCATGCGCTGGACGTTGTGGATCCAGGCCGGCACCAGAACGACCTCGGGAAAGCGTTGAGCCAGGTTGTACAGGCCCGACTTGAAGGGCTGGGGCAGCTCCTCAAAGCCCCGTGTGCCCTCGGGAAAAAGAATGAGCGAGTCGCCGCTTTCCAGCGCATCGATCAGGGGTTGCAGAGGGTCTTCATCGCCTTTGCGTTCGCGTTCGACATAGACGGCGTTGAACACGTCGGTGGTGATCCAGCGTTTGAAAGGCGACGCGGTCCAATAGTCTTTGGCCGCGATGGGCCGGGTGATGCTGCGCAGGGCCGTGGGCAGGGCCGCCCAGATCAGCACCAGATCGGCGTGGCTCTGGTGGTTGGCGAAATAGATGCGTTGCTCGGCCTTGGGCGGACAACCCTGCCAGCGTGCCTGGGCACCGGTGAGCAAACGCACCAGGCCCAGCAGGAACAGGCTCATGGCCTTGGCGCGCCAGTTCACCTGGAGAACCGTTCAGGGCCGCCGGAAGCGGTATTCATGGCGCGTCGACGGCGCCCATGCGGGCGACGATGGTGGCCGTCCGGCGGGACAGGTAAGCCGATCCCTGGCGGGTCTCAAAGAATTTGGGGCTGGGCAGCATCACGGCCAGGCGTGCGGCTTCGGCCGCGCTGAGCTTGCCCGCCGGCTTTTTGAAGTACCGCTGGGCCGCGGCCTCGGCGCCAAAAATGCCCGTGCCCCATTCCACGCTGTTGAGGTAAATCTCCAGAATGCGCTCCTTGCTGAGCAGGGCTTCCAGCGTCAGGGCCAGCATCAGTTCCTGCCCCTTGCGCAGCAGGTTGCGTTCGCCCGACAGCAACAGGTTTTTGGCGAGTTGCTGGGTGATGGTGGAGCCGCCCACCACCTTGACCGGCTTTTCGGTGGCTGATGCGCTGGCTGCAGCGGTTTTGGCTGCGGTGGGGTTCTTCGCCGCGCGGCGCGCCTCACGCTCGGCGCGTTTGGCCGCCTGTCGCTCGGCGATCTGCTGGCGCTTTTCGTTTTTGGCCCAGGCCGATTCGATGGCGTCCCAGTCCACGCCGTCGTGGTCGGTAAAGCCAGCGTCTTCCGAGGCCATCACCGCCCGCTTCAGGTGTGGGCTGATCTTGTCGTAGGGGACCCACTGGGACGACCAGCGCCACGACTGGTCGCTGCTGACACTGTCACCGGCGATGCGCCAGGCTTCGGAGCGCATGAAGGCGGTGCTCTGGGGATCGATCACCAGCATCAGTGCAATGCGGCCGACAAAAAACAGCTGCAGCGCCACGCCGGCAAACATCACCCAGAGCAACCAGCTGGTCAGCGAGCGCAAGCGGCTGCGGCCGGCCTTCATTGGCTGCTCATCTGGGTTTGAAGCCCCGCCTCCCGGGTGAACCGGAAGCGGGACACGACCACGATCTGGTCGGCCCGACGGCGCATGGCGTCGTTGAAGCGACCGAATTCCAGGCTCTTGACAATGGCCTGGGCACGGCGGTCCAGTGTGGTGTTGCCGGAGGTTTGAACCACCTCGGAGCTCAGCACCTTGCCGGTGAAGTTCACGGTGATCACCATGGTCAGGGCGCCGTAGAGTTTGCGGCCTGCGGCCTCAGGGAAGTTGCTGGTGCCCTTGTCTTCGATCTTGCGGCGCAGGCTGTCGTAGTAGACCGCATACACCTCTTCGCGGGTGGAGGGGCTGATGTAGCGTTTGCGGGGACGCGCATTTTCTTCGTTGATGCGCTTTTCAATTTCCGCCAGCAGTTTGACCAGTGCCTGGCGCTGGCGCTCACGCTCCATCGCCTCCTGGTTGCTGTTGACGGCCTGGAGGTCGGGCGGCGGCAAATTGGCCAGGCGTTCACGCACCTGGGCCAGGATCTGGTTCTGTTGTTCCTTGAGTTCCTGGAGTCGGCGCTCCTCCTGATCCTCCGGCGCATCGCCCAGCCGGGCAATGGCTTCGGAAGGCAGCGGCGACGTTGCCCGCCCTTTTTCCGCGTCGCCGCCACCGGCCAGGGAGGCCTGGGCGATGGCTTTGGCCTTGTCCGGACGCTCATCGCTCCTGGCGTTGACCAGGATCACTTCCAGCGGCGTGTCCTGAAACACCCGGTTGAAGCGCTCCGGGTCGACAAAGCGCACGGTGAGCAGCAGGGCGTGAACGCCCACCGAGACGGTCAGCGCCCATTGCAAGGTGCTGAGTTGTTTGAGGAAGGCCAGAAGCGGTTTCACGCGCGCATTATCCGTGTTGCACCCGGGGTCAGCCCGCGGCGGCAGGCGCTGCCGTGTTTTCGTCGCCGGCGGTCTCGTTGACGTCGATGGCCAAGGCCAGTGGCGTCGACAAACCCTCGTCCTCGCCCTCGTCGTCGCCCGAGCCCTCGCCGGTGTCTTCGTCGATGGGCTGGTCAAGGCGCTCGATCACAGTGCCGGACACCTCCAGCGTGATGTGATCCGATTCGCCCAGGCGCACGCGCACATGTGCGCCGCGAGGCAGCCCTTCGGCACCCATCACCGGCAAGACCAGTGGCAGGGTGTCGGCCCGCACCAGGTTGTCCTTGAACAGGGTGGCGGTGACCTCGGTGATGCCGGCCTGCGCCAGGTGCTTGAGTGTCCAGTAGCGTTCCATGCCGTTCTGGAAGCTGTTGTAGGCGCTGTAGGCCGCGTCGAATGTGCTGATGACGGCAAACAGGTTGGCGTCCTTGGGCTTGAAGGGGGCGACCAGTGCCGCGGTATTGCCATGGCGCGCGCACGCGAT
>JBFHEQ010000148.1:0-7783 GCA_041584075.1 Hydrogenophaga sp. | reverse complement strand
CATGGCAGCAGCGGCGCCATCTTTCACGGCGTCGGTGGCAGCAGCAGCGGCATCGGTTGCAGCAGCGGCGCCTTCTTGGGCAGCGTCGGTTGCGGCAGCAGCGGCATCGGTTGCGGCTTCGGTCACGGCAGCAGCACCTTCTTTGGCAGCGTCCATCACGGCAGCAGGTGCTTCAACAGCGGCTTCTTCTTTTTGACCGCAAGCGGCCAGGGCAACAGCAGCCAACAGGGTGGCGAGCAACAGGGATTTTTTCATGACAGGATTTCCTAGGAATGAGAAATAACGAACAACAGACTTTTATTCTTGAGTCGACCAAAAAAAAACCCGAATCGGTGATTCGAGCTTGATCGACACAGCCGGACAGCCACTGGATGAACTTGGCTACAGACTGGGAACGAATGATATATGTGGAATGAACATCCGTATTTACCCTGAACGGCTTTTTCTTTTGGACACAGGAATGTGTTGCGAAAAAGCAATTTCACACACAAAAGTTCACAATCCCAATACGCTCGCCGGAAACCCGGGTGCACCCCTCTGCCAGCAGTCATCGATGCGCTCCCGCAACGCCAGCCGGCTCGACACCTGGGTGCTGGCCACCAGGGTGCACCGCCTGGCATCCAGCCGCTCCAGCGTCCATTGGGGCGTCCAGAGCGCGCTCGGCAGGCCCTCACCAGCCGCGCCCGAACACACCCGCGCATCGACCAGGTGCGACCAGGTCGTGCGCCACTGCACCAACCTGGGGTGACGCTCTCGCATCACGTTGAAGTCCTTCGCCAGAAAATGCATTTGCCGCCCACTGGTCGCCCACGCGTTGAGGCTTTCTAGCACCGCTCGCTCGCCCAGGGGCCAGTCGGCGAAGTCGGCATCGCTCAACACCAGAGGGCTCCAGCCCTGCCTTGCGGCGCTGGACAGCGCCGCGCGGATCAGGCCAACGAAAGCTTCTCGACCTTCCATGCGCCCCTCGGGCAAGGCCTCGGGAGCGCCATCGACGGGAATAGAAGACATGGTTTTTTTCCTTTCTGTGGATGGAGCTTGACCCCGTCAACCGGTTGCCACGAGATGCAACCAGCCCGACTCGAACCAGTCCTGCAGCAACCCTTGTGCGCCTTCGCTGGCACGCGCGACCGAACGGGCATCCAGCATCCGGGCATCGGCCAGCCCGCGCATCAGGCGGGCGTCGGCGCCTGCAGCCTTGTAGCTCTCACCGTTGATGAACACATGGTGGTCGTCGTACATCATGCGCGTCTTTCGATCCAGCCTCAACGAACCCGCAAACCAATCGCCAACAGGCTCGTCGAACCAGACCTTGGGCTTGGGCTCGGTCATGACCTCCCCCAAGGCGCAAGCCAGCGAACGCCGCTCGCGCAGCAGGCGAGCCAGGCCATCCGCCGCAAAAGCTTCCAGCGCGGCCGGCATCGCGGCAGGATTCGCCGTGGCCGGCTGTGCAGGATCCCTGTACAGGGTGTTGTCCTCGAACTCGTCGGCCATGCGCAGCAGCAGCTCGCCGGCAAGACCCGCTCTCTGGGGCACCCGAAAACCCACGGAATAGGTCATGCAGTCGTCGCCCTCGGCCACACCATCATGGGCCCAGCGCGGCGGCAGGTACAGCATGTCGCCGGGGTTCAGCACATGCTCCTCCTCGGGCTCGAAGTTGCTCAGAATCTTCAGTGGTACGTCCGGCTCCAGCGCAAAGTCCTTCTGCCGTCCAATGCGCCATCGGCGCTGCCCGCTCGCTTGCAGCAAAAAAACGTCATAACTGTCGAAATGCGGGCCCACCCCTCCACCGTCACTGGCCCAGGAAATCATCAGGTCGTCGAGCCGTGCATCCGGTACAAACCTGAAACGCTGCAACAAGTCGTGGGCAGCGTCCAGGTGCAGATCCACACCCTGCACCAGCAGCGTCCAGCGCTTCTGCTTCAGGGGAGGCAAGGCGTTGCGAGAAACGGGGCCGTGCTTGAGCGACCACCCGCCCGGTTTGTGCACGATCAGGCGCGACTCGACCGACTCATCAGCGGCCATGGCAAACAGCGAGGGACGATCCAGCAAAGGCTTGAACCCCGGAAAGGCATCGCGGATCAGCAAAGGCTTTTTCTGCCAGTGTCTGCGCATGAACTGTTCCGGCGACAAGCCGCCCAGCATGGTGCGTGGCACCTGAGGGCCCGTGTCCAAAAACAAGGGTTGAGAAGCATGGTGATGTGCAGGGCTGGCTTTGGTCATGGGACAATTGTCGGATGAAAATCACCGAACAATGCGTGGTCTCGCTCACCTGGACCCTAAAAGACACCCTGGGCGAAGAACTGGACACCCTCGAAGAACCCGTAGAGTTTCTGGTGGGAGGCAAAGACCTGCTCGCCAAGATCGAAGAGGCTCTTCAAGGCCATGAGCCCGGCGAAAAAGTGGAACTGCAGCTGGAGCCTGTGGACGCGTTTGGCGACTACGATGACCGTTTGCTGTTTCTGGAACCCCGCCACCTCTTTCCGCAGGAGCTGGAAGAAGGCATGGGCTTTGAAGGCCTGCCCGAGGGCTGCAACCCTGCTGCGCCAAAAGACCGGCTCTACTTCGTCAGCGACATTTATCCGGATCACGTGGTCATGGACGCCAACCATCCCCTCGCCGGCATCGCCTTGCGCATTCACCTGCAGGTACATGCCGTGCGCGAAGCCGAGGTCAATGAAATCGGACAGGGCAGCCTGGGCACGGGTTTCTTCAACATGCAAGTCGGCTCGGACGACGAAGCACTCCCAGGCGAGTCGTCGTTCCAGCGCCCCACCCTGCACTGAATGGTGCTCATGCGCCTGCGGCGCAGAAGGCAGGGAGACGAATCGCACGATAACAGGGGAGAAGTCCCTGGGCGCAGGCTCCTGGCAGCCGAGGGCCTCCGGCCGAGCACGCGCCTGATCGCCAAAGGGGCCCCCAACAAACGGTGCTGTCCCGGCTTTGACCCACCGCAAGGCGCATTGCCGTCGACAACCCCGATAATCGGTCGCTCATTGCTTTCATTTTCGAAGCAGTCACACACCCCGCCCTGGCTTGCACGGGACATACCCACGCCTGCGACCCAGCCACCACTTGTTTTTCATTTCCAAAGGAGCCCTCATGGATCGCCGTTCTCTCATCAAAAATGCTGGCCTGGCCGGCGTACTGGCCGCCGGGGTTGCCCCGGCCGTTCACGCGCAAGCCGCTGTGCGCTGGCGCATGGCGTCGAGCTTCCCCAAGTCCCTGGACACCATCTTTGGCAGCGGAGAAACCTTTGCAAAGACCGTCAAGGCCCTGTCGGGTGGCAAATTTGAAGTCACGGTCCACGCGGCCGGCGACCTGATGCCGGCTTTCGGCGTGGTGGACGGCGTGCAGCAAGGCACCGTCGAAATGGCCCAGACCGCCCCCTACTACTTCACGGGCAAGGACCCGGTGTTTGCCTTTGGCTGCGCGGTGCCATTCGGGCTGACGGCCCGGCAGATGGATGCGTGGATGGAACACGGCAACGGCCGCAAGCTCATGGACGAGTTCTACGCACAGTTCAACATGAAAAGCCGCAGCGCGGGCAACACCGGCACCCAGATGGGTGGCTGGTACCGCAAGGAGATCAAAACCGTTGCCGATCTCAAGGGTCTGAAGATGCGCATGGGTGGAGGCCTGTTTGGCGAAGCCATGAGCAAGCTGGGCGTGGTCGCACAAAACATCCCGGCGGGCGAGGTGTACCAGTCGCTGGAAAAAGGCACGCTGGACGCCACCGAATTTGTGGGGCCGTACGACGACGAAAAACTCGGGTTCAACAAAGTCGCTCCGTACTACTACTACCCCGGCTGGTGGGAGGGCGGTGCAGAACTCGAGTTCTTCATCAACACCAAAGCCTATGCTGCGCTGAGTCCCGAGTTCAAGGCCATCGTGGATGCGGCCACCGATGTCGCAGCCCGGGACATGACCGCCAAGTACGACGCCATGAATCCCGGCGCGCTGAAACGCCTTGTCGCGGCCAAGACCAAACTGAAGGCTTTCCCCAAACCGATCCTGGACGCGGGCTTCAAGGCATCCATGGAGGTGTTTGCCGAACATGAAGCCAAGTCGCCCGCCTTCAAGAAGATCCACCAGGACATGCGGGCGTTCCAGCGCGATCAACTGCTGTGGTCGCGCTTCTCCGAGAACGCATTCAACAGCTACATGTCCACGGTCAAGGTCTGATCGACCCGGGTTTTTCAGCCACCAGCAAAAAACCCTGCACAGCTCGCGCTGGCAGGGTTTTTTGATGTTGAACAGCCTGAGCAGGCGTTTCAGCGGGAGGGAATATCAACCCCTTCCGGTGGAGCCGTAGCCGCCAGCACCCCGTTCGCTGACCTCGGCGAAGTCGTCCACGATGTGGAGCTGGGCCTGCACCACGGGCACGATCACCATCTGGGCAATGCGCTCCATGGGCTCGATGGTAAAGGCCACATCGCTGCGGTTCCAGGCGCTCACCATCAGCTGCCCCTGGTAGTCGCTGTCGATCAAGCCCACCAGGTTGCCCAGCACGATGCCGTGTTTGTGACCCAGGCCCGATCGCGGCAGGATCATCGCCGCGTAGCCCGGATCGGCCAGGTGAACCGCCAGACCCGTGGGCACCAACTGCCAGGCATTGGGTTCCAGCGTCAACGGCGCATCCAGGCAGGCCCGCAAATCCAGTCCGGCACTGCCTGCGGTGGCATAGGCAGGCAACTGCCCGGCCATGCGGGCATCCATCACCTTGACATTGACGCGCATGCTGCCAGGCTCCGTCATTCGGCCGGCTTGAAGAGGTCCTCCAGCGCCTTGGCCGGATCCTCTTCTTCTGCCGGGGCAGCCTCGGGCAAACCTGGGACCTCCATCTGCGAGGGCCGTGGCGGCGGCACCACGAAGCTGCCCGCCTTGGGCGTCGAGTAGTCCTGACCTGGCATGTTTTCCAGCATGTTGTCGATGGCGTTCTCGTCCACCTCCACAGCCTTCTCCAGGTTGCCGGTGACGATGCCCGGGTTGAGCACGATGACCGCCACCATGATGACCTGCAGGAAGATGAAGGCGATGGAGCCTTTGTAGATCTGGGCGGTGGTCACGGCCTTGATGCGCTCACCCGTGACCACGTCGTCGTAGTCACTGCGGGCAGCCACACTGCGCAGGTAGAACAGGGCGAAGCCAAACGGCGGCGTCAGGAACGAGGTCTGCAGGTTCATCGCAAGGATGATGCCGAACCAGATCAGGTTGATATCGAGCTTGGTCGCCACGGGCACCAGCATGGGCACCACGATGAAGGCAATCTCGAAAAAGTCGATGAACATGCCGAGGATGAACACCAGGGTGTTGACCACCAGCAGGAAGCCGAGCTGGCCACCGGGCAGCTTGTCAAAGAGGTGTTCCACCCAGATGTGACCATCGGCCGCATTGAACGTGAAGCTGAACACCGTCGAACCGATCAGGATGAACAGCACGAAGATCGCCAGCTTGGTGGTGTTCTCCAGGGCCTGCTTGAGCAGGGAGAACGACAGGGTGCGACGCCCTGCAGCCATCAGCAGGGCACCCAGCGCACCCATGGCGCCGCCCTCGGTTGGCGTTGCAATGCCCAGGAAAATCGTGCCCAGCACCAGGAAGATCAACACCAGAGGCGGGATCAGCACAAACGTGACGCGCTCCGTCAGGCGCGAGAGCAGACCAATGCCAAACACCTTGTTGACCATGGCCAGGCCCAGGGCCAGGAAAGAAGCCACGGTGGTGGACAGGATGAACACCTCATCGCGGGCTGCGGGGTCTTCGCGGCCCAGCCAGGGACCCATCACGCTGTCGTGAATCATCGACCAGCCAAAGCCAGCCGCCGCACACAGGGCAAAGAGCACCAGCAGGGACAGGTGACCGCTCGCCCCGTTGGGTTCGGAATAAATGCGTGCTTCAGGCGGCAAGGCCGGCACCCATTTGGGTTTCACAAACGCGACCACAATGATGAACAAAAGGTATAGACCCACCAGCATCAGGCCAGGCAGCAACGCGCCGGCGTACATGTCGCCCACTGAGCGGCCGAGCTGGTCGGCCAGCACGATGAGCACCAGCGATGGCGGCAGTGCCTGGGCCAGCGTGCCCGAGGCAGTGATGGTGCCGGTGGCAATCGTGCGGTTGTAGCCGTAGCGCAGCATGATGGGCATGGCGATCAGGCCCATGGAAATCACCGAAGCAGCGACCACACCGGTGGTGGCCGCCAGCAAGGCCCCCACCAGGATCACGGCGACGCCCACACCACCGCGCAAGGGACCAAACACCTGGCCAACCGTTTCCAGCAGGTCCTCGGCCATTCGGCTGCGCTCCAGAATGATGCCCATGAGCGTGAAGAACGGGATGGCCAGCAGGGTGTCGTTCTGCATGATGCCGAACACCCGCAGCGGCAGGGCCTGGAACAGGTTGGAGGGGAACAGGCCCAGCTCCATACCGATCAGGCCGAAGAAGAGGCCTGTGGCAGCCAGCGAAAAAGCCACCGGGAAACCGGCCAGCAAGAACACCAGCAAGCCGGTGAACATCACCGGCACAAAATTGTTGGTCAACAGTTCGATCATGACGAAGCTCCCGCTTGACGGGCTTTTTCCTGGGCAGCGATTTCTTCGGCCAGCAATTCGGTTTCGCTCGGGCCTGTGTGGCTCAGCACGTCGGGTCCATCACCAAACAGAAAAGCGAACCGCTTGATCAGTTCGGAGATGCCCTGCAGGAACAGGAGGGCAAAACCCGCGGGGATCAGGGCATACATGGGCCAGCGGATCAGGCCACCGGCGTTCGAGGACATTTCCCCGGAGGTGTAGGCCTGGTCCAGCAAAGGCCAGCCCAGACTCACCATGATGTAGCACAAGGGGAACAGGAACAGGATGATCCCGCCCACGTCGACCCAGTTGCGCCCCCGGGCGCTGAACTTGTTGGAGACGAAGTCGATGCGCACATGGGCATTGCGCAAAAAGCCGTACCCGGCGCCCAGCATGAACACCGCAGCGAACAGGTACCACTGGATCTCCAGCCAGGCGTTGGAGCTGGTGCCGAAGACCTTGCGGATGATGGCGTTGCCCGCGCTGATGAGCGTGGCCGCCAGGATGAGCCACATCGACAGTTTGCCGACCAGCGTGCTGACAGCGTCGATCAGACGGGATAAGCGAAGCAATAACTGCATGAAAAATCCCCGGTTGTGCGGGTACAAAAAGCAGGCGTTCGGTCTTTTGAAATCCGATGGCCCACCCGTTCAGTGAAATGCAAACAGTGTTTGCAGAGCTGAAGGATTCTGACGAAAATTTGCGCAAAAAACCCCGCCATCGCGGGGTTTTTTGCGGCACGAAACCCAGCTTACAGCTTGGCCGACTGCATGTAGCGGTCAAACGTGGCTTCGGTGAAGCGGAACCAGAGGTTTTGATCCTTGCGGAAAGCAGCGTAGTCCGTGTAGATCTTCTTCCAGGCCGGGTTGGTGTCGTTCAGCTCGGTGTAGAGCTCCATCGAGTTCTTGTACGCCGCGTCCATCACCGACTTGGGAAACGCAGCCAGCTTGGCGCCGCCAGCGACCAGGCGCTTGAGGGCGGCCGGGTTGCGGGCGTCGTAACGGGCTTGCATTTCGGTGTGTGCGTGAGAAGCGGCCGCCTCGACCATGGCCTGGTACTCCTTGGACAAACCGTTGAAAGCCGCCTTGTTGATGTAGAAGTCGAGCTGGGCGCCGCCTTCCCACCAGCCTGGGTAGTAATAGTGCTTGGCGACCTTCTGGAAACCCAGCTTTTCGTCGTCGTAAGGGCCGACCCATTCGGTGGCGTCGATGGTGCCT